>JAKEIC010000078.1 GCA_022614695.1 Planctomycetales bacterium
GCGGAAGGCGGGGGACGTTCACGGGGGGAGGTGGGCGGCGGGGGGGCGGACGGAGCGCTCCGTCGGTCGCCGTCCCCCTCCTGCCGTGAACGCCCTCCTCCCACCGAGCACCGAGACCTGCTCCTGCGGTCTCGGTGGGCGGAGGGCGGGGAACGTTCACGGGGGGAGGCGGGCGGCGGGGGGCGGGAGGGGCCGCCCGCCGCCAGCCCTCCACCGTCACCCGTGAACGCTCACCGTCTACCGAATCCCCGTTCGGATCCGAGTTGGCGGAGGGCGGACGGCGGAGCGTGCGGCCGTCCCGTCCTCCCTCCGCCCTTCCGCCCTCTCCCCCTCCACCCCCTCCCGTGAACGCCCCCCCTCTGCCTCCTCAACTCTTCCTGTCCCTCTCCGGCGCGTCGGACAAACGGCGGGAGCGCCGTGCCCGGAGACGTCGCCCCGTAGCACGTGCTACGGGGGGCGACGTCGGAGGGCGCGGCGGTCCCGCCCCGACGCGGCGGAGCGGGGCGGGCGCGCGCGAGACCGGGCATGCACACCGCGTCCCCGCGTCCCCGTGTCGAGTCGCTATACTCACCCCCTCGGATGCCCAGCCAAGAAGACCTGGCGTTCGGGCAGGCGGCGGTCGAGGGGAAGTTCGTCACCGCCGCGCAGGTCGCCGAGTGCCTGGAGCTCCAGGAGAAGATGCGGGCGCTCGGGGTCTACCCGAAGGGGCTCGCCGAGATCCTGTTGGATAAGGGCTACCTCTCCCAGTACCTCGTCAAGAGCATCTACAAGGCCCAGGGGCGGAGCCAGGACTTCCCCCGGATCGAGGGGTACGAGATCGAGGGCAAGATCGGCCACGGGGGGATGGGCGTCGTCTACCGCGCCCGCCAGAGGAGCCTCGACCGCAGCGTCGCCATCAAGGTCCTCTCCGCGAGCCTCGCGCGCGACCGGCGGTTCATCGGCCGGTTCCTCCGCGAGGCACGCGCCGTCGCGAAGCTCAACCACGAGAACATCATCGTCGGGATAGACGTCGGGAAGTCGAACGGCGTCTACTACTTCGTGATGGAGTACGTGGAGGGCGAGACCGTCCATGAGATTCTCCGCCGCGAGAAGCGTCTCCCCGAGCGGCGGGCCCTCGAGATCGCCCGCCAGATCGCGCTGGCGCTCGGCCACGCCGCCGAGAACGGGCTCGTCCACCGCGACGTGAAGCCCGACAACATCATGATGGCCCGGGACGGCGTCGCGAAGCTCTGCGACCTCGGCCTCGCCAAGTCCATCCAGGAGGACCCGCGCCTCACGCAGTCGGGGGCGACCCACGGGACCCCCCACTACATGTCCCCCGAGCAGGCGCGCGGCAGTGCCGCCATAGACATCCGGAGCGACATCTACTCCCTCGGCGCGACCCTCTACCACATGCTCGTGGGCGAGGTCCCCTTCGACGGCTCGAGCGCGGCGGTGATCCTCCTCAAGCACCTCACCGAGCACGTCCCCTCGCCGCGGGCGAAGCGCGCCGAGATCTCCGAGAACACCTGCCACCTCGTCGAGAAGATGATGGCCAAGCGCCCCGAGCACCGCTACCAGGACCCGGGGGAGCTGCTCGCCGACGTGGACCGGGTGCTCCGCGGGGAGGCGCCCCTCTCGCAGCGGCCGGCCGAGGGCGAGTCGTCGGTGATGCGCGCCGTCCAGGGGGGGCCTCCCGAGACGGAGCCCGGGACGCCCCCGGCGGTCGTCGCGTCGCGCCGCTCGATCGGGGTGATCCTCGGGGGAGGGGCGCTCGCCGGGGTCGCGGCGGCGGCGCTCGGTCTGGCGGTCTTCGCTCGGGGGGGCTCCGCTCCCCCGGGTCCTCCCCCGGGCGAGGCGACGTCGCCCGCAGCCCCGCCCGCAGGGTCCCCGCCGAGGACCGCCGCCCCGGACCCCGAGTCCCAGGCGACCGCGCTCCTCGAAGAGGCCGAGCGGCAGCGCGCGGGGAGACCGGAGGACTACGACGCCCACGTCCTGAACTTCGAGCTGATCGCCGAGCGGCACCGGGGGACTCTCGCCGGCATGCGCGCGGGGAGGATCGCGCAGGACATCCGGCAGTCGAAGGAGAGTCGGTCGGAGGAGCGCTACCGGGAGGCCTCCGAGAAGGCCGGCCGTCTCCTCGCCGAGGAGCGGTACCGGGAAGCGATCGGCCTCTTCGAGGCCGTGGCCGACGACTTCCGCGGGACCCGGGCCGCGGGCGCGGCGGACCGGGAGGTCCAGTACCACCTCGGCCGGGTGCACGAGCGTCTCTACGAGATACGGATGAAGGCCGACGAGGTGGAGCGCGCCGCCGAGGAGGCGGGGCCGGCCGAGCCAGCCGAGAGGGTGCGCCTCTACCGGGAAGCGCTCGACCTCTGGCGGCGGGCGCTCCAGCTCGGTCAGGCGCTGCCCCGCCGCGGGGACAGGCCCGGGGCGGTGGAGGAGGCGGGCCAGGAGCTCGAGCGGCTCGGCGGGCTCGTGACCTTCTCCGAGAGGATCGCCCGCGAGGCCCGGGCCCGCGAGGCGCGCGACGAGTACCTGCGGTTCCTCGAGTCCGTGGCGGGGCCGCTCCTGCGCGACCGCGAGCACGCGGCGGGGCTCCTCCGGCTCGAGGAGGTGGAGGGGAAGCCCTCGTTCGAGCCCGTCCGCGCGCGGATCGCGAGGGACCGGGCGCTCGTCGGGAGGGCCCAGGCCCTCTTCACGCGCCTCGTCGAGGCGCTCCGGGCGCTCCCCGCCGGCACGCGGGTCCAGCTCCACCCCCGCCGGGGCCGCCCGGTCTCGGGCGAGGCGCGCGGGCTCGAGGGGAGCGTGCTGCGGGTCCAACCCGACACGCCGCCGTCGGCGTCCGTCGGGGGCGAGGGGGCGAAGCTCGTCCCTCTCGCCGACCTCTCCGCGGAGGACGTCTTCGGGCTCCTCCGGCTCGGGAACGACGGGCCCGCGCGGTCCGCTCGCGGGGCCTTCCTCGCCGCGGACGGCGACCTCGAGAAGGCGCTCGACGAGCTGACCCCCGCGCGGCACCTGGGCGAGGAGGTCGCCGAGGAGATCCGCGGGATCGAGGAGCGGCTCGCCTGGAGGCTGCTCAAGGACCTGCGGGAGAAGCGGGCCGACCGCGAGTGGGGCACGGCGGTCGAGGACGCGCGCGTCCTCCGCAAGCGTTACGGCAAGAGCGACGTCCTGCGCGACCACGAGGAGGAGGTGGCCGAGATCGAGCGGGAGGGACCGAAGCTCCTGCAGGAGCGGCTGGCGTACCGGCGGCTCGACTCGCCGCGGGCCAAGTCCCTCTTCGCGGGGGCGTCGTCGCTCCAGCTCGGGCCGTCGGGGTCCGGCGAGGTGACGGCCGCCTACGGCCTCGCGTCCTCCCTCGGCGCGTCGGAGCCGCGGCCCCTCGAGGCGGCCTCGCCCGCCCTCCCGTCGTTCGAGGAGTGGCGCGGCGTCTCGGACGCGGCCTGGACGCGCGGCGCCCGCGGGGCCGAGGGGCCGGCCGGGACCCGCCTCGCGTGGCGGCCGGCGCTGCGCGGGGACCGGGACCTCGAGGTGACCGTCGCGGTCGCGCTCGCCCCCGGGACCGCGGGGGCCGTCCTCGCGCTGGGGGACGAGGACGCGCGCGCGGCCGGCGCGCGCCCCCCGCTCGCGCTCGAGGTCCAGGCCGGGGCGGCGGTGCTCGTGGAACCCGACGGGGCGGGGGGCGCCCGCGAGATCGCGCGCGTGGAGGCCGGCCTCGCCGACCACAAGCCCCACGCCCTCACCGTGGCCGTGCGCGGCCGGGAGGCGAGCCTCGCCGTGGACGGCGGGGCCCGCGCGCGCGGCGCCTTGTCCACGCTCTCCTCGCTGCCCGACGGGCGGGTCGCGCTCCTCGGGCGCGGCCCGGCGGCGACCTTCTCGAGCCTCTCCGTGCGCGGCTTCCTCGACCCCGAGTGGCTCCTCCGCGACCCGTGGGTCGAGCAGGAGCTGGCGAGGGAGGCGAAGGACCGATGAGGCTCCTCCGGCCGCTCCTGCCCTGGCTCCCCATGCTCATGGGGGCCGTCGCGGCGGCCGCCCCGTGCGCGGCCCAGGATCCCTCGCCTCCGCCCGCCCCGCAGGAGCCGCCGCCGGCGGCACCGCTGGCCCCGGAATCCCGCCCGCCCGCTCCCGAGCCCCCGGCGCAGGAACCGGCGCCCGCGCCCGAGGCTGCGCCCGCCGAGTCCGAGAAGCCCGAGAAGAAGGCGCGCGCGGAGGGTCCGGAGGAGCCTCCGCTCCCGTTCCTCGTCGAGCCCCGGGCGCTCGCCTACCTCCGCGTGCTGCCCACGCTCCGGCTCGACCGGGACGGGGTCGAGGGGACCGAGATTGACGTGGACCGGGACCTCGGCCTCGACAACTACGAGATCGCCTCGCCGGCGGTGAACTTCGAGCTCCGCTCCGACGTCGGCGGCGTCCGGAACATCATCCGGTTCGCCTTCCGCTCCTCGGAGTACCGGGGCGCGCACCAGCTCTCGAAGGAGATCACCTACGACAAGACGACGTACCTCGTCGGGACGCCCCTCGAGACGATCCTGAACGTCCGCTACGCCGAGGCGCGCGTGGACCAGCGCCTCTGGGCCGCGCGGGCGATCGAGGCCTGGGTGAACATCGGGATCCTGTACGCCTTCTTCGGGACGGAGCTGAAGGCCGTGGGCGGGCAAGTGGACTCGGGCGGGGTCCGATTCCCCGGACGCGAGGTGGACTCGCAGGAGGCATTCCTCCCGATGGTCGGCGCGAGGGTCGAGTGGGCGGTCGCCGACTGGTTCTCGCTCTTCGCCGAGGGGGACGGGATGAGCCTGGGGACCGGTCCCGAGCGCTCGACGTTCGCGCGAGCCGCCGGCGGATTCGAGATGCGATTCGGCAAGGGCTGGGGCCTCACCCTCGACTACGCGGTCTCCTGGCTCCAGATCGTGAAGGGGCGCGACGACCGCGACGAGACGAGCTTGCTCGTCTTCGGCCCGCGCCTCGCGCTGATCGCGGAGCTGTAGTCCGCATCCTTGGCGCGGGACGCGCGAGGGCGCCGATGCACCCCGCCCGGGCGCAGCCCGGTCTTGCAGGCGCTCGGCCGAGCCGCCGCCCTGCCTGCCCCAGGCAGAACGGGGCCCCGGCCGGGGGCTACGTCGCTACTCCACCTTCCTCCGCCTCGCCCCGGGCCCGCCGCGCGAGCGCCGTGAGCATGCACACGACCCGGTGGAGACGGGCCCGCGCCGGAACCAGGCGGGCCGGCGCCGCGAGCCGCCTCACGCGGAGCACGTCGAGAATCGCGGCGCACTCCGTACCGCTCCCCCGAGCGATCTCGTAGAGGTGCGCCTTCTCCCGCCCCCGGGGACGCCCCGCGCCCTCGCAGAGGTTGAGCAGGACGCTGTCCCCCGCCCTCTTGAGCTGGTCGGCGATCGCCGACTCTCCCCGGGGGAGCCCCGTGAGCAGGGAGGCGACGTCGGCGAGGAACTCCCTCGCCACGACGTACGCATCCAGCTTCTCGTGAGAGAAACCGTTGAAATGATCCATCCGATCCTCCTTCTGAGGGGTCACACGCGACCCTCACTGAAGGGGGGGGCGCGTGTGGCACCGAAGGAGGAGGCTCGGTGGGCGGAAGGCGGGGGACGTTCACGGGGGGAGGTGGGCGGCGGGGGGCGGGAGGGGCCGCCCGCCGCCAGCCCTCCACCGTCACCCGTGAACGCTCACCGTCCACCGACTCTCCATTCGAATCCGAGTTGGCGGAGGGCGGACGGCGGAGCGTCCGACCGTCCCGTCCTGCCTCCTCCCTCCTCCCTCCTCCCTCGCTCCCTCTCCCCTCTTCCCTTCCACCCCCTCCCCTGAACGCCCCC
>JAKEIC010000079.1 GCA_022614695.1 Planctomycetales bacterium
GGCGCCATCCACGCCGCCTCCGGCGCCTCCGAAGCCTCCGGAGAAGAAGTCCGAGCCGAAGGAGGCGTGGTTCTGAGAGTGTGGAAGATCCTGTCAAGCCCCACGACCAAAAAACCTTGACTCGCAACTCATTTGATTGCAATAGGTTGCGAGTACTATCAAGAATTCCGATATTTTGATGTGGCTCCATCGGTCTTCGTCGGTTACTATTCTCGAACACGAGGCCCGCGTGGGGCCCGTACCGAAGGGAATGAGGAGGCGAAGATGAAGCGGATCACGGTCCTCGGAATCGCGACGGGCGCTGCGGTGAGCGCGTTGCTCGCCCTCGCCTATCCCGCGTCGGCTGGCTGAGGCGGCGGACCGTGCCCCAGTGGGGGCACCGGAGCTGGTCGCCGGATGCCGAACAACAGCGCGCAGTACGATGGCAAGCGCGCCGCGCCGGCTCGGGTCAGTCTCTGCTCGGACGGCGGGGTCACTCTCACGGGCGACTGCACGGGCGTTACGCCGCTCGATCCGGTCGCGGTGACCTGTCACAGGAAGCTCGTCGGTCGGCGGTCCCTGTAGGCCGCCAAGGGAGAAGCAGATGAGCAAGTACGCGATCCTCTCGATCGCCGCGGCCGTGGGGGTGGGCGCAGTGCTCGCTCTCGCGACGCCGGCTTCGGCTGGCTGATGCGGCGGCGGCGGCGGCTCCGGCGGCGCCGGAGCCCGTGCGGGCGGTTCGGCTTCGGGCAGCGGCGGCGGCAGTGCAGGGAGCGGCGGCACCAGTGGTCGCCGTTGCACCAGCAACTCCAACGCCAACTGCGACAGCAAGCGGGCGACGCCGCGTAACAGCGGCATCGTCGCGACGGGCGGAGCGACCCTGACGGGTGGCGACTGCTCGGGCATCACGCCTCTCGAGCCCTCGGCGGCCTACTGCCACCGGAAGCTCGTCGGGCGCCGGACTCTGTAGTCCGGTTCAGGTCGAGTTCAAGCGCGGGCGGATCCCGAGAGGGGTCCGCCCGCTTCGTTTCCGGCGAGCGCCCCCGGCAGGACGAGGGAGACCCCGGCCGAGACGACCCAGTCCTGCCGCCACTGCGCGTCGTCCGTGTGCAGCTCGTCGTACACCCCGCGCCATACGGACGCGCTCGCCGAGATCCCCCGGCCGAGATCGAGGAGCAGCGTCCCGAGGACCCCGCCCGCGCTCCGGCCGGAGTTCGGCGCCCGGTGGCCCTCCCAGTACTCGCGCGAGTTCCAGAGCCCGGCGAAGTGGATCCCGACCGAGAGCCCAGAGAGGACCGTCGCCTCGAGGCCCGGGGTGAACGAGAGCTGGACGGCCCCCCGGTAGCCCTTGGGGTTCTCGTAGAACGGGAACCGGCCCCCGAGCGAGAGGGTCGCCGCGAGGTCGGGGAGACCCGCCCACGCGAGGGGCCCCCGGTAGGCGATCTCCAAGAGCGGGTCCACCGTGCCGGTCCCGAACTGGTAGTGGCGGTGGCGGAGCCCCGCCGCCGCGTAGCGGAACGGATCGCGTTCCGTCCGACCCGTCGGGAAGGTCAGCCCTCCGGCCAGCTCCAGCCGGTCGCGCGCGCCGAGGAGGTCCCCCCACCGGCCGAAGGCGAGGGCCTCGACGTCCGCGAGCCCCGAGAGGGTCTCGTCGCGGTGGTGGATCTCCAGTTCCGGGGGAGGGTCGTACCGAGTCCCGTCGAGCGCGCGGTAGGAGGCCCTCTGTCGTTTCACGTCGTAGGGGACCCGGACGAGGGCGCCCGCGTCGTCCCAGAGGTCCGCCGCCGCTTCCAGCCTGAACCGCACCCAGTCCATCTGCACGTCGTGGCGGACGGCGGGACCCGGCCCGCTCGACGGATGGCCCCCCTCCATCCCCATCCACGTGACGCCGAACGTCCCCCGGAGCGTCCCGGCCGGCTCGGCCCGACGGGCCGCCCCCTCGCTCCGCGGGAGCGAGGGGTTGCTTCAGGCCGCTCAGCCCTGCGCGAGGGCGGGGCGCGCAAGCGCGAGGAGCCCCAGGAGGGCGGCGAGCGGCGCGAGCCATCTCATGCGCCCCCATCTACGCGCGAGTCGCGGCGTCCGCTGCGGCGGCGCCTCCCGCCGATTCCGTTTGCGGTCCCCGGGCCGCGTCCCGATAATCCCGCGCCCGGATGGGAGCAAGTGAGACGGGCGGGCTCGTCCTCGGCCTGAACGCGTACCACGCGGACGCGGCGGCGGTCCTCCTCCGCGGCGGGGTCCCGATCCTCGGGGTCGAGGAGGAGCGCTTCACCCGGGTGAAGCACACCGCCGGGGTCCCCGAGTTCGCCGTGCGGGCCTGCCTCGAGGCGGCGCACGCGAAGCTCTCGGACCTCGACGCGATCGCGGTCTCCAGCAACCCCGACGTCCACCTGGAGGACGAGGTCTACTTCATCCTCACGGGGCGGCCGAACTACTCGGGGCTCGTCCGGAGCCGGCTCGCGAACGTCGCCCGGCGCCGGGACGTGGTCGAGGACCTGTGCGGCCGGCTGAACGTCGAGCGGGAGACGGTCCGGGCGGAGGTGCGCGCCGTGGAGCACCCCCTCGCCCACCTCGCGAACGCGTACTTCTCGGGACTCGCTCCTGGAGAGGCGGCCCTCCTCACCGCCTCGGTGTTCGGCGACTTCTGCTCGACGATGACCGGCGCGGGGCGCGGGGGCGAGATCGTCGTGCTGGAGAAGGCGCTCTTCCCACACTCCCTCGGCCTCTTCATGACCACGATGGCGCAGTACCTCGGATTCCCCGAGTTCGGGGCCGAGGGGAAGGTGATGGGGCTGGCGGCGCACGGGTCCCCCCGGCACGCCGAGGCCCTCGGGGCGCTCCTCCACGCGGGGGGCCCGGGGCTCGTCCGGCTGGACCTCGACTTCTTCACGCACGCGCAACAGGGCGTGGACATGGTCTGGGACGACCTCCGCCCCCACATGGAGCCCCTCTACTCGTGGAAGCTCGTCGAGGCGTTCGGTCCCCCGCGCCAGCCCGGCGACCCGATCGAGGAGAGGCACCGGGACCTCGCCGCCTCGGCGCAGCGCGTGCTCGAGGAGTGCCTCCTCGTGGTCGCCCGCCGGCTCCACGACGCGGTCCCGGCGGAGAGCCTCGCGTTCACCGGGAGCGTCGCCCAGAACAGCGTCGCGAACTCGGCGCTCGCGCGCCGCGGCCCGTTCAAGCGCGTCGTCGTCCCGGCGGCCCCTGGCGACTCGGGGACCGCGCTCGGCGCGGCGCTCCTCGTCCACGCGGGGGTGGCGGGGGCCTCCCCGCCGCGGACCTCGCCCTTCCTCGGCCCCGAGTTTTCCGAGGAGGCGATCGCGGCGGCGATCCGGCGCTCGTCGCTCCCGGCCGAGCGGGTCGCGGACCCCGTCCGGGCGGCGGCGGACCTCCTCGTCGCAGGCAAGGTCATCGGGTGGTTCCAGGGCCGCATGGAGTGGGGCCCGCGCGCGCTCGGGAACCGTTCCATCCTCGCCGACCCGCGGGCGGCCGCCGTCCGCGAGCGGGTGACCCGCGGCGTCAAGATGCGCGAGCCCTTCCGCCCCTTCGCCGCGGCGATCCCGGAGGAGCGGGCGGGGGAACTCCTGCTCGAGGGGTGCCCCTCGCCCACGATGTCCTTCGTCTTCCCGGTCCGCCCGGAGGCGCGAGGGAGGATCCCCGCCGTCGTCCACGCCGACGGCACCGCGCGGGTCCAGACGGTCGCCCGCGACGCGAACCCCCTCTTCCACCGGCTCCTCGAGGAGTTCGCGAAGAGGACCGGGGTCCCGGCGCTCCTCAACACGAGCTTCAACGAGAACGAGCCGATGGTCTGCACGCCCGAGGACGCGCTGCGCTGCTTCCGGGAGACGAAGCTCGACGCGTGCGTCCTGGGCCCGTTCGTGGTGAAGCGGGGGGGGTAGCCGGTCAGCGTCCCCCGCCCGCCGCGGGCGGGCCCTCGAGCCGGGCGAGGAAGGCGCGGAACTCCGCGGCGCGGGGGTGGTCCGGGGCGGCGCGGAGAAATCCCCGGCAGGCCGCCGCGGCGCCGGCACGGTCCCCGCGCCCCGCGAGCAGCCCGGCGAGGCACGCGTGGGGCTCGGGGAGGTCGGGGCGAAGGCGGAGGGCGGCCCGGAGGTCGGCCTCGGCGCCCGCCGCGTCCCCCGAGCCGGCCCGGAGGTTCCCGCGATTCACGAGGGCCCCCACGTCGTCGGGCCGCAGCCGGAGAGCCTCGGCGTAGTCCGCCAGCGCCCCCTCGACCTCCCCGAGAGCCGCGCGGGAGTTGGCGCGGTTGAAATGTGCCCCCGGGAGAGCGGGGTTCCGCGCCAGTGCGCCCGTGTAGTCGGAAACCGCGCCCGCGTGCTCTCCCCCCGCCGCCCGGAGGTTTCCCCGGAGCCAGAGCGCCTCCGGGTCGGCGGGGTGCGCGCGAACCGCGCGGTCGAGGTCCTCCCGCGCGCCCGCGGCGTCCCCGAGGGCCTCCCGACACTGGGCGCGGCCGAGGAGCGCGTCCCGCCGGTCCGGGTCCGCGGCGAGCGCGGCGTCGAAGTCCGCGACCGCCTCGCTCGGCCGGCCCGCGGCGCGCCGGGCCTCTCCCCTCCCGGCGAGCGCAGCCGGGTCGCCCGGGCGGATCTCGAGCGCCGTCGAGAACTCCTCGACCGCGGCGTCCCACTTCCCGAGCCGCAGCCGCGCGACGCCGAGGTTCACGAGGGCTTCCGGAGCCCACGGCAGGAGCCGGGCCGCCTCCTCGAAATCCGCCTCGGCTCCGAGGTCGTCGCGAAGGAGCGAGCGCACGACGCCCCTCTGGAACACGAGGCCCGGGAGGCGCAACCCCGCCGCGAGCGCACCGTCCAGTTCACGGAGCGCCCGTGACCGGTCGCCGTCCGGGGCCATCGAGTCGGAGTAGCCCCGGAGATAGGCCGCGACCCAGCTCGTCGCGCCGCGCAGGGCCTCGCGCGCGGCGGGCCAATCGGAGCCTCCGACCGCCAGCGCGCCGAGGGACTCCGCCGACTCCGGCCCCCCCGCCTGTGCCGCCTCTTTGAGGTCTTCCCGCCACGGGGCTGCCGAGGCGCTGGCGGCCCTGAGCGAGAGCATCCGGGAGACCCCGAGGGCGAGCCGCGCCGCCGGCCGCTCGGGCGCTCCCGCGGGGACCGCGGCCCACTCGCCGGCCGCCTCCTCCTCAAGGCCGAGAGTCGCGAGGAGCCACCCGCGCTCGACCCGCCAGCCGTGGCGGCCCGGCTCGAGCGCGAGCGCGCGCGCGAGGAGGCCGGCGGACGAGGCAGGATCGGCGACGCGCAGGTCGAGGGCCCTCCGGGCGAGCTCCTCGGCGAGACCGCGGGACGGGCTTCCCCCCGGGGGGCCGCTCGGCGGCGCCACGGGCCCCGGGAGCCCGATGAGCAGCACGAGGGCCGCCGCCCCGGCAGCTACGGCCGCGAGGAGGAGGGAGGCCCTCCGTCCGCGCGGGGCGGGGGGACGGGCGAGCGGCCTCTCCCCCCGCAGGACGCGGTCCAAGTCGTCGCGCAGCGCCTCGGCCCCGCCGATCCGGCGGGCCAGCGGTTTCGCGAGCGCCGCGCGCAGGACCTGCTCGAGCGAGGCGGGGACGTCTGGCCGGAGCCGGCGCACCGGGGACGGATCCGCCGCGAGGACGCGCACGAGGACCGCCGCGTCGTCGCCTTCCCCGAAGGGTGGCCGGCCGGCGATCGCCTCGTAGAGGGTCGCGCCGAGGCCCCAGACGTCGGTCGCCGTCGTGAGCGCGTCTCCCCGGACCTGCTCCGGGGCCATGGTGGCGGGCGTCCCGAGCAGCTCACCCGTGCGGGTGAGGGTCGAGGTGCTCGCGAGGGACCGGGCGAGGCCGAAATCGGTCAGGTAGCAGTTCACGGGCGACGGTTCACTGTTCACCGTCGGCGCCACCCCGCTACCGCCCCCCGTCCGCAGCGAGCTTCTCTCGGCAGGCGGCCAGCCGGCGACCCGCCCGCCCCGCCTCGTCGTGACCGGGCGCTACCCGCAGGAAGTCCTCGTAGGCCGCGGTCGCCGCCTTCCACTCGGCGCGCGCCTCCTCGGCCTCGGCGAGGTTCAGGCGCGACAGCGCGTGACGCGGGTCCGCAGCGCCGGCCGCGCGGAAGTCGGCCACGGCCCCCGCGATGTCTCCCTGCGCCTTGCGGAGGAGGCCCCGGTTGTTGAGGGCCGGCGCGTGGTCGGGCCGGAGCCGGAGCGACGCCGTGTAGTCCTCGATGGCTCCGGCCCGGTCCCCGGCCGCGGCGCGCGCCACGCCCCGGTTGTGGAGGGCGGACGGGTCCTCGGGCCGCCGTCGGAGGCCCTCCGTGAAGTCGGAGATGGCCCCGGCGTAGTCCCGGAGGACGTCGCACCGGAGCGCCCCGCGGCTCAGCAGGTAGTCGGGCTCGCCGGGCCGCATCCGCAGCGCCGTGTCGAAGTCCTCGATCGCGCCCGGGATGTCCCCCAGCGCGCGGCGACTTACCCCGCGGCAATGGGCGTGCTCGGGGTCTTCCGGAGCGAGCCGCGCGGCCTCCGTGTAGTCGGCGACGGCGGCCTCGTGCTCGCCGAGGGAGGCCCGCGCGTGGCCGAGTTGGTGCAGCGTCTCGGGGTGGGCCGGCCGCAGCCTGAGCGCCGCTTCCAGGTCCTCGAGCGCGCCGCGCGACTCCCCGAGCGCGCGGCGGGCCTTCCCCCGGCAGAGGGAGTGCTCGGCGTTCCCCGGCTCGATCGCGAGCGCCTCCGTGTAGTCCTCGATCGCCCCGGCGAAGTCCCCCATCTCGTACCGGACGTGTCCGATCTGGTGGTGGGCCGCGGCGTATCGGGGCCTCACGCGGAGGGCGGCGCGGGAGTCCTCGATCGCGCCAAGGTAGTCCCTCAGGAGCTGCTTCGCGTGGCCCCGCTCGAGCCAGGCCCACGCGAGGGGGGGCCCGGTCTCGATCGCCACGGTGAAGTGCCGGATCGCGCGCTCCTGGTCCTCGTCCCCGGCGAGCCCGTCGTGGTGCCTGAGCAGCGCCGCGACGAGTTGGGTCTCCCACCCCTTCCCGGCCCGCGCGATCTCCCGCTCCCCTTCGTCGTACCGGCTCTCGATCCACGCGAGGATCCCCCGGACCAGGGCGCCCCCCGGCCCCTCCGCCTGCGCCGCCGCCCGGAGGTCGCCCATGGGGTCCCCCAGTCCCTGGGCCCCCGCCTGGCGACCGGTCCAGCGCGCCAGCGCGCGGCCATGGCGCGCCTCGCCGTCGGCGGGGTCCTCCTCGAGGAGCCGTCCGTACAGGGCCTCCGCCGCGGCCCACTCGCCCCCCTCGCGCAGGCAGTCGGCCCGCAGCAGCCCCGACTCGCGGTCCCCGGGGTTGCGGGCGAGCGCGCCCTCGGCCAGCGCCGCCGCCTCGAGGGGGGCGAGGGAGCGACGAGCCCGCGCCGCGCGGAGGGCCGCGTCCCGCTCGGGGACGGCCGGCGCCTCCGCGGGAGGAGGGGCCGCCGGGGGCGGCTCCCCGGGCCCGCGCCCGAGCAGCGCCGCCAGCCAGGTCGCGGCGCCCACGAGGACGAGCGCGGCGACCGCGAGCCTCCGCCGCGCGGGGCCGCGAGGCCGCGCGAGCGGCCCGAGCCCGCGTCCGACCCGGTCCAGGTCGTCGCGCAGCGCCCCGGCGTCCTGGTAGCGGCGCTCCGGGTCCTTCTCGAGGCAGACACGGACCACGGCGTCGAACGCCGCGGGAATGTCGCGCCGCAGTCGCCGGAGCGGCGGGGGCTCCTCGAGGAGGACCTGCCGCACCGTGGTCGCCGCCGAGTCCCCCCCGAACGGCGGCCGGCCCGCCAGCATCTCGTAGAGGACGCAGCCGATCCCCCAGACGTCCGAGGCCGGCGTGAGCGCGGAGATGTCCCCGCGGGCCTGCTCCGGGCTCATGTACTCGGGGGTCCCGAGGGTCTGGCCGGTGCGCGTGAGCCTGGAGCCCGTCTCGATGGACTTGGCGAGGCCGAAGTCGGTGAGGAACGCGCTTTGCGCGTTCCTAGGGGGCCCACCAGCAACATCCTCGTCACCCCACTTGCAGCCGACGAGGATGTTGCTTGGCTTCACGTCGCGGTGGAGGATCCCGCGCGCGTGGGCGGCGTCGAGCGCGTCGGCCACCTCGCGGGCGATCTCGAGCGCCCGGCGCCAAGGGAGCGGCTCCTCGCGGATGAGGGCCGAGAGAGGCCGGCCGTCCACGAACTCCATGGCGAACCAGGCGCGACCCTCCTCGTCTCCCGACGCGACGACCCGCACGATCCCCGGGTGGTCGAGGGCCCGCGCCACCTCGACCTCCCGGCGGAACCGCGCGAGCTCGACCCGCCCGACGACGCCCCCGGATCCCGAGCGCTCGTCCGTCCGGAGGACCTTCACCGCCGCCGGCGCGCCTGTCTCGCGGTGCCGGGCCCGGTGGACGACGCCCATCCCCCCGCGGCCGATCTCCTCGAGGATCTCGTAGGGGCCGAGGTCCACGGGTCACTCCGGGCCGATGACGAGCGCGGCGGCGGCCGCGGCGAGCGCGGCGAGGGCGGCCGCCGCGAGGGCGCCCGCTCCGAGGAGCGCCCGCCGCCGCGCGCACGAGGGGCAGGTCGGCCGCCCCCGCCGCGCCGGGAACTCCGCCTCCCCGCCGTCCCGCCCGCAGCGGGCGCAGACCGTCGGGTCCGAGAGCGGCGCCACCCAGGTCGCCGGGATCACGTGGCCCGAGGTCGCCCAGTACCGGTCGGCGCAGGGCCGGCAGAACGGCTCCTCGCGGACGCGCACCATCGTCCCCATCGGGTACGTCTCGCGGCACTGCGCGCAGCGCAGCCGGCGCACCCCGGGGACTCTAGCGCCCCGCCGCCCGGGCCGCGAGCGCCTCCCGGCAGTTCGCGAGGGACTTGCGAATCTCCGAGGCGTGCACGTGCGCCGGCGCGAGCCTCAGGAACTCCTCGTACGCGTCGGCCGCCCCCTGGAGGTCGTCGCGGGCCTGGAGGACCATCGCGAGGTTCCCGTGGACCTCGGGCAGCTCCTTCCGGAGCCGGAGCGCGGCCCGGCAGTCGGCCTCGGCCCCCGCGAGGTCGCCGAGGTCGAGCCGGGCGCTGGCGCGGTCGTTGAGGGCCTGCACGTGCCCCGGGCTCATCTCGAGCGCCCGGGTCAGGTCCTCGACCGCTCCCTTCGGGTCCTCGAGCAACTGCAGGCAAATGGCGCGCTGGATGAGAGCCTCCACGCGATCGGGCATCAGACGGAGCGCCTCGGTCGCGTCCGCGAGGGAACCGTTCAGGTCCCCGAGCTTCCAGCGCAAGACCGCGCGCTCGTGGAAGACGTCCGAGTCCTTCGGGATCCGCGCCACGGCCTCGTCGAGGTCCGCGAGCGCCCCCGTGGCGTCCCCTGTCTCGAGACGCGCCTTCGCCCGGTTGAAGGACGCCTCCCCGTAGACGGGCCTGAGCCGCAGCGCCTCCGTGTAGTCGGCGATCGCGCCGCCGAGGTCCCCGAGCGCCTTCCGCGCCGTGCCCCGGTTGTTCCGGTAGCTCGGCTCCTCGGCCCGGAGCCGGACGGCCTCCGAGAAGTCCGCGAGGGCCCCGTGGAGGTCGCCCGTCGTCCGGCGCGCGCCCCCCCGGTTGTTCCAGGCGGAGGCGGACCCGGGGGCGAGCCGGATCGCGTGGGAGTAGTCCTCGATCGCCCCGGTCGGTTCGCCGAGCTCGACGCGGAGGTTCCCCCGGTTGTAGAGAACCCACGGGAACGGGAGGCCCTCGGCGAGCACGATGTCGTACTCGCGCCGGACGGTCCTGGGATCCCGATCGGCCGCTCGTTCGAGAACGCACGCTCGGAGCAGCGCCGCCTCCCATCCGGGCTCGTCCCGGAGGATCTGCCAGGCCTCGTCCCGGCGTGCGGCGACGAAGGCGAGCGCCGCGGACGCGATCCGCGCGACGCGGCCCTCTCCGGCGGCCAGGACCCGGAGCATCGCCGACGACGCCCGGATGGCCACCACCAATTCCTCCGGATCCAGACTGAGGGAGATGAGGAGGCACTCGCTCAGTCGCGCGCTCTCCGCCACCGGAGATTCCGGTGGGACCCGCGCCAGCTCCTCCCTCGCCTCCGCCGGGCGCCCGAGGGACGCCAGCAGGAGCCCCCGCTCGATCCGCCAGTCGTGGCGTCCGGGTTCCAGTCCGAGGGCTTCGCCCAGCAGGCGCTCGGCCTCGGCCGAGTCGGCGAAACGCAAGCCGCGCCCGCGCGCGGCGAGGGCCTCTGCACGGGACGCCCGGGCCGCCGACGGGACCGCCTCGGACGCGGGCGAGGCGGAACCCGGGTCCCGCGCGAGGAAGAGGGCCCCGCCGCTGGCGGCCGCCAGCGCGACCCCGGCCGCCACGGGGAGGAGCCGCGGCTTCCGCGGGGCCCTCGCCGCCGGCCGCTCCCCGCGCAGCAGCCGGTCGAGGTCCGCCCGGAGGGCGCTTGCGTCCGGGTGTCGTCCGGTCGGCTCCTTCTGGAGTGCGACGCGCACGACCGTCTCGACGCCGCGCGGGACGTCGGGACGGAGGCTCCGGAGCCGCCGGGGCTCCGAGAGGATCGCGCGGGCGACGACCTCCGCCGGCGTCTCGCCCGCGAAGGCCGGCCGTCCGGCGAGCATCTCGTGGAGGACGCACCCGAGGGCCCAGACGTCCGTCGCGGGCGCGAGCGACGAGAGGTCGCCGCGGGCCTGCTCGGGGGACATGTACGCGGGCGTCCCGAGCGCGACGCCGGTGCGGGTGAGCTTCGAGCCGGTCGCGACCGACTTCGCGAGGCCGAAGTCGGTCAGGAAGACGCGGGGCGTCCCGGGTCCCGGGTCCATGATCCCGGGCTCGCGGCTATTTCCCGACGGCCGCCAGGCTCTCGCGGGCGGCCGCCCGGACTCCTTCGTCCGGGTCCTGCTCGGCCTTCCGCAGGAGCGGGACCGCGGCCGTGCCGAACATCCGGAGGAGCCGCGCCGCCGCGCGGCGGTCCTCGGCCGCCTTGATGGAGATCCGGTTCGAGAGGATCCCGAGGCCCGACGCCGGGGCCGCCAGGATGTCGCTCTCGACCCAGCGCGCGTAGGTCTTGTGGTCGGCGAGGTCGCGCTCGAGGATCGGCACGCGCACCGTCGCCTCGGCGAGCTTCCGGGCGAGGTCCTTCGCCTGCGCCTCGAACTTCTCGCGGTCGCCGGCCCGCTCGCCCGCGACGGAGAGCTTCCCGGCGAGGTCGTTCCGCTCCTGCTCGAGCTCGGCGCGGATCTTCCGGTCCCCCTCCTCGGTGGCCGCGAGCTTCTGCTGCGTCTCCTCGAGGCTCTTCGCGAGCCCCTCGGCCCGGGCCTTCGCGGCGTCGGCCTCGGCCCGCGCCGCGCCGAACGCGTCGGCGTGCTCCTTCTCGGCCTTCTCACGCGCCGCGTCGGCGTCCGCCTTCATCGCGGCGAGGACCTTCTCGCGCTCCCGGTCCGCCTCGGCCTTGGCCTTCCCCACCGCCTCCGCGACGGCCTTCTCGGTCGCGCCCGCCTGCTTCTCGCGCTCGCGCAGCACGGCCGAGGAGACCGGGCTCGAGACGAGCGAGATGGCCCGCATCGGGGGGCCGGTGGACTTCTTCTTCCCTGACGGGCCGGCCTGGCCGCTCTCGGCGGCGCCCGCCTTCGGCGCCTCGTCCTCGAGGGCGCCGAGGTTCGCCGCGAAGAGGCCGGCCGGAACCAGGAGCCCCAGGCAGAACGCCTCGAACCCGCCGCGGGCCGCGAGCGAGAGGAGCCCCGCGAAGACCGCCACGGCGGCGAGCGCCCCCCCCGCCGTGACGAAGGCGAGGATCCCGTGCGTCGCCTTGAGGTCCGTCACGGCCTCGATCTGCGGCCCGTAGAAGGCCGCGTAGGCGGCGACCGTCGCCAGTGCGCCCGCGATGAAGCGGATGATCGCGGAGCCGGGCTTCCCGCCCCCGCCCCCGCTCCGGGCCGGGGCCCCCTCCGCCGCGCCGCCCTCCGCCTCTTCCCCACGCCGGAACCGCCGTGTCGTCATCGTGCACCTCCCGGGGCGCCGATGTTACCATCCTGCCCCGAGCGACGCCCTCCCTCGCACATGGGGGAGCCGGCGTCGCGAGGCTCCGATGAGGGTCCGCCAGCGCGTCGTCCTCCTGATCGCGGGCGTGATGGGCGTCGCCTTCCTGGTGCTGACGGCGGCCGCGTCCTGGACGACGTTCACGCGGCTCTCGGGCGCCGAGACGGACTACCGCAAGCGGGTCGAGCCGCTCCTCGAGGACAACGCGCGCAAGCGCCACCTCCTCGACCCGCCCGCGCGGACGCTCTTCCTGTTCGGGCTCCGGGCCGCGCTCGAGGACGGGACCCTCAAGCGCTGCGCGATCGAGGACCGGCTCGGACGCCGGATGTTCGCGGCCGGGGAGGGACCCGAGATCCCCCCGGAGCCGCCCGGGGCGCGCGCGGCCGGCGAGCTCGAGCTCCACGAGGACCTGCTCGTCGCCCCGCTCCGGGTGGCGGGCGAGTCGCTCGGGCGCGTGCGCCTCGAGTTCGCGCTCCCCGAGAGGCCCCCGGCGCGCGAGATCGTTCTCCAGACGATGGCGACGCACGGCCTCGTCGTGGCCCTCTGCGCGCTGGTCCTCATCGGCTCGCTCTACCTCGGGTTGGACCGCTGGGTGCTGCGGCCCCTCGACTCGCTCGCCGCGGGGTCCCGCCGCGTCGCGCACGGGGACTACTCGGGGACCGTCCCGGAGCTCCCCGGCCGCGACGAGATCGCGGAACTCCTCCGCGCGTTCAACGCGATGACCGCGGAGGTGCGCGACTACCACGCCAACCTCGAGCGGCGTGTGGCCGAGGCGACCGACCGGGTGAAGGCCACCGAGCGCAAGATGGTGCTCGCGCAGCGGCTCGCGGCGATGGGGACGCTCGCGGCCGGGATCGCCCACGAGGTGAACAACCCGATCGGGGGCATGATCAACGCCGCGCGCCGCATCCAGCCCGAGGTGGCCGACGGCCGCCCGCGCGAGTACCTGGGTCTCATCCTCGACGGGCTCCAGCGCATCCAGGAGATCGTGAAGAAGGTCCTCACCTTCACCCCGCGCAAGGTGACGCCCGAGCCCGTGGATCTGCGCGAGGTCGCCCGCCGAGCGGTCGCCCTCGCCCGCCACCGGCTCGACCACAAGGGCGTCGGGCTCGAGGACGAGCTGCCCGAGGGGCTCCCGGCGATCGTCGGCGAGGCGAACGAGCTGCAGCAGGTGTTCCTGAACCTGATCCTGAACGCGGTGGACGCGACCGGGAAGGGCGGCCGGATCGCGCTGCGCGGTCGCCGGGCGGAGAAGTCGGTCGAGGTGGACGTGGCGGACACGGGCTGCGGGATGGACGAGGCGCAGCTCGCGCGGGCCTTCGACCTCTTCTACACGACGAAGGAGCAGGGGGAGGGGACCGGCCTCGGGCTGGCGATCTGCCACAACATCGTGACCAGCCACGGCGGGACGATCGAGATCGAGAGCCGGAAGGACGTCGGGACGACGATGCGGCTCCGCTTCCCGCTCCCGGACGAGCGCGGGGCGTCCGGGAGGCTTCCCCCGGCCGGCGACCGGCGGTAGATTCCGCCCCCCGCATGGGCGCCGAGCCGGCCGCGTTCGACTTCCGGATCGTCGAGGGGGTCCTCGTCATCCGGGCCCGCGTGAACGCGCTCCGGGGCCCGGAGGCGATGCGCCTCCTCGAGATCGCCTTCGACGAGTACGAGGGGGAGAAGGTCGTCGTGAACCTCTCGGGGGTCCGGCAGATCGAGAGCGCCATGATCGGGGCGCTCACGCGCATCGGGGGCGCGAAGGAGGTCCGGGTCGTCGGGCTCCCGGACCACAGCACGAAGGTGCTCGCCACGATGGGGCTCCTGAACATCCTCGACCGGAGCCCGACGGAGGAGGAGGCCCTCAAGGCGTTCCGCGAGGGCGAGGGGTAGCGGACCCCCGGGCTGAACCCCGGGCGCCCGCCGCCGGTTCCACTCCTCGTGACCCCCGCCATCGAGGTCCGGGGACTCCGCAAGGTGTTCCGCGCCCGGGAGCGATCCCCCGGGCTCGCGGGGGCGATCCGCTCGCTCGTGGCGCCCCGATCCCGCGAGATCGTCGCGGTCGAGGACCTCGCGTTCTCGATCGCCCCCGGCGAGCGGGTCGCGTTCCTCGGCCCGAACGGGGCGGGGAAGTCCACGACGATCAAGATGCTCTCGGGGATCCTCCACCCGACGGCCGGCGAGGCGCGAGTCCTCGGGCTCGACCCCTCGCGCGAGCGGACCCGGCTCGCGTTCCGGATCGGGACCGTGTTCGGCCAGCGCACGCAGCTCTGGTGGCACCTCCCGGCCCGGGACACCCTCGACCTCCTCGCGGCCGTCTACGAGATCCCCGCGGCGGAGTACCGCGAGCGCCGCGACCGGCTGGTCGAGAGCTTCGGCGTGGGGCCGCTCCTCGACCGGCCCGTGCGCGGCCTCTCGCTCGGCGAGCGGATGCGCTGCGAGATCGTCGCGAGCCTCCTCCACCGCCCCGAGGTACTGTTCCTCGACGAGCCGACGATCGGACTCGACGTCGAGGCGAAGGCGGCCGTGCGGGACCTGGTGCTCCGCGCCTCGGCCGAGCGGGGGACGACGCTCCTCCTCACCTCGCACGATCCGAGCGACATGGAGCGCGTCTGCGACCGGGCCATCGTGATCCACCAGGGACGGCTCCTGCTGGACCGGCCCGTCGCCGCGCTCCGCGAGGGGTTCCTCCGGACGAAGCTCGTCACGCTGGACACGGTCGAGGCGCCGCCCGCGGTGGATCTCCCGGGCGTGACGGTCTCCTCCCGGGATGCGCACCGGGTGGTCCTCCACGTGGACACGGCGCGCACGCCCGTCGAGTCCGTCGTGGCCGCGGCGATGGCCGCCGGCCGGCTGCGCGACCTCACCGTGGCCGACCCGCCCATGGAGGACGTCGTGCGGGCGATCTACGCGGCCGCGGGGAACGGCTCGGGAGCCGGAGGCGCGGGCGAGTGACGGCGCCCGCGCCGACGCTCGCCCCTTACCTCGCCGTCGCCAGGATCGGCGCGCGCCACACCTTTGCCGCCCGCGGCGAGGCCGTCGGCCGGGCGTTCTTCTTCGGCGTGCTCCTCCTCATCTTCTCGCAGCTCTGGGCGGCGGTCCTCGCGCGGGGGCCCGTCGCGGGGCTCGAGGCCCGCGAGGTCCTCTGGTACATCGCCGTCACGGAGTGGATCGTCCTCTCGATCCCGATGGTCCACCTCGAGATCGAGCAGGACGTCCGGAGCGGGGACGTGGCCTACCGGCTCGCGCGGCCGGTCTCCTACCTTGGGATGCGGATCGCCGAGGCTCTCGGGGCCCTCCTCGCGCGCCTCGCCTTCGTGGGCGTGGTGGCCGCCGCGCTCGTCCCGGCGCTCGCGGGGGGGTTCCCGCGCGACCCGCGGGGGCTCCTCTTCGCCGTCCCGCTCGGCGCGCTGGCGGCGGCGGTCGCCGTGCTCTTCCAGGCGGCGATCGGGCTCGCCGCGTTCTGGCTGCAGGACTGCTCGCCGGTCTACTGGATCTGGCAGAAGCTCACGTTCCTGCTCGGGGGGCTGCTCCTCCCGCTCGACCTCTACCCCGGCTGGCTCCGGACGATCGCCCGGTGGAGCCCGTTCGAGCCGCTCCTCTACGGGCCGGCCCGCGCGGCGCTCGGGGCCGGGGCAGTGGAGGCCGCCGCGACCGCGGGGAAGCTCGTGCTCTGGGCGGCGATCGCGACGGCCCTCCTCGGGGCCGTCGCTCGGCGGGCGCGGCGGGCGCTGGAGGTGAACGGCGGATGACGGCGCGCCTCCGACCCACGCTCCGGTTCCTCGCCGCGCTGGTCGCGACGAACCTGAAGGCCTCGGTAGCGCTCCGGGGGGCGTTCCTCCTCCAGGCGGCGCTGATGTTCGGGAACAACCTGATCTTCTTCGTCGTCTGGTGGATCCTCTTCGACCGGGTGGAGGAGATCGCCGGCTGGAGGCTCGCCGACATGTCGCTCCTCTACGGGCTGGTCGCCGCGGCGTACGGCCTCACGGTCGTCTTCGGGGGCGGCGTCCGGCAGCTCGCCCGGCTGGTGGCGGAGGGAGAGCTCGACCCGCTCCTCACGCAGCCGAAGAACGCCCTCCTCCACGTGGGGGCGTCCCGGAGCTTCGCGTCGGGGTGGGGGGACCTCGTCTCCGGGGTGCTCCTCCTCGCGCTCTCGGGCCGCGTGGAGGGACTCGCCGGGATCCTGGGCGCCACGGTGGCCGTCCTCCTCGGCGCGAGCGTCCTCACCTCGGCGGGGATCGTCTTCGGGAGCCTCGCCTTCTGGCTGGGACCGATGGAGAACCTCGCGCGCCAGCTCTGGGAGTTCGTCGTGACGTTCAGCCTCTATCCCCCGACGATCTTCACGCCGCCGGTGAAGGTGCTCCTCTTCACGGCCCTCCCGGCCGGCTTCGTCGCGCACCTGCCCGTGGAGATCGTCCGCGCTCCGGGCCTCGGCGCCCTCGCGCTCGCGACGGGCGGCGCGGCGCTCCTCGCGGGGATCGCGGTGGCCGTCTTCGGAGCGGGGCTCCGGCGCTACGAATCGGGGAGCCGGTTCACGGCCGTCTCCTGACCCCCGCCGCCTACAATCCGCCCGTGGTGCGCCGCCTCGGGCTCGCGCTGGCGCTGGTCGCGCC
>JAKEIC010000080.1 GCA_022614695.1 Planctomycetales bacterium
GACCAGCGTCAAGGAACTGGGCCAGCGTCAAGGAACTGGGGCCAGCGTCAAGGAACCAGAACCCGCTCGCGTCCGGCTACTTGCGCGGGCGGTTACGCGCCCACTCGACGTACTTCTTTGCCTGCTCGTGGGCCTCCCTGTAGTAGCGCTCGTACTCCGCGCCGACCATGATCTTCAGCGCCAGCCCGGTGCTGTCCATCCGGCTCACGTGCCCGGGATCCTCCATCGCTTTCTTGAATACCTCTGCGAGCTTCTTCACGATCGGCGCCGGCATGCCTTTCGGCCCGGCGATGCCGCGCGCCGAGCGCGAGACGACGGTCGGGTAGCCGAGCTCCCCGGTGGTGGGCACGTCGGGCAGGAACTTCGAGCGCTGGGTGTCCATCACCGCGAGGGCGCGGATCTCGCCGCTGCGCACGCGCGGAACGATGCTGCCGACGTTGTCGAACGCGACGTCGACGTTGCCCGCCATGATCTCCTGCAGCTGCGCCGCGCCGCCGGCGAGGTGCACGATGCGGAAGATCGCGCCGGGCGCGGCCTCCTCCTGCATCAGGATGGCCAGGTGGTCGTCGCTCAGAACACCGGTGTCCGCGGCGCGAATCGTGTTCGGCGCCTTGCGCGCCGCCTCGACCAGATCCTTGAGCGACTTGTACGGGCTGTCGGCGCGCACCCAGATCACGCCCGGGTCGAGCACCTGGTTGATGATCGGGACGAAAGCGTCCGTGTCGAAGATCGCCTTGCGCTCGGGATCGAGGATCCGGGCCGACGGCTCGTTCGAGGTGGCGAGGCCCGCCGCGGGCGAGGCGTCGGTGCAGGTGCGGGCGCCGGGGCTCCCCGGGCTCACGCGGTCGGTCCCCCCCGGGGAGGACGGGTCCGGCGCGACCTGGGACCTGCCGCGGCCCGCCAAGGTCTCCGGCGTCGTCCGGGACCCCTCCGGGATGCCGGCAGCCGGGGTCCGGGTACTCGCGAAGCCCGCGGATGGTGCGGCGGACTTGGGCCAAGCCGAGACGGGCGCCGACGGGACCTACGAGCTCGGGGGGTTGGAGGAGGGCCGACGCTACGACGTCCGGACCTGGTCCCCGCTCCATGCGCCCGGAGGTCCCATCGCCGTCACCCCCCCGGCCGTGGGAGTGGACTTCAACCTCGACCCCGGCGGGACCCTCGTCATCGAGGTCCTGACGGCCGACGGGAAGCCCGTCCCGCAGATGCCGCAGGCGCCGCCGGGAATGGCGGCGCCCATCCACTCCTTCGCCACGCTCTCCGGGGACCAGGGCTACGGGACGACGACGACAAACTGGACGACGCAGGAGGGCGGGAAGCTCGTCTTCCGCGCCCTGCCCGCGGGCCGGTACGCGGTCCGCGCCCAAGTCCGCGGCCACGGCGACGCGCGCCTCGGCGGGATCTCGGTCCCCCGCTCGGGCGAGATCAAGGTCCCCCTGCTCCTCGGCCGGGGCGGCTTCGCGACGATCGAGGTGCGGGGGAAGGAAGGGACGATGCTCGGAGGGGCGACGGTCTTCCCCGAGAAGGAGGCCGACACCCCGTTCGGGTTGCTCGTCTCGGGGACGACGGGCGCCGACGGCCGCGCCTCCGTGGGTCCGCTCCCGGCCGGGCTGCAGGCGCTCCTCGTGCGCGCCGACGGCCACGAGCCGGCCCGCCTCACGGTCCAGATCTCCGACGGGATCACGGTCCCCGCGCCGGAGGTCCGGCTGGCGGGGAAGCCCTAGCCCCGCGTCACCCCGATGAACTTCGCCTCGTGCCCGGGGAAGACCGCGGCGAGGCGCTCCTGGCCGCATCGGCGCGCGAGCACCTCGGAGAGGACGTCGCGGTAGTCGGTCGTGACGGCCAGGTCCCCCGGCTCCCCCCCGCGGTCCGCGAGCCGGTCGGGGGAGAGGCCCGGCCAGGTCCCGTGGACCTTCCCGCCGGCGATCGCGCCCCCGAGGAGGAACATCACCGAGGCGCGGCCGTGGTCGGTCCCGAAGGAGGAGTTCTCGGCCACCCGGCGGCCGAACTCCGTCATCGCGACGAGGGTCACGCGGTCCATCCGGTCCGTGAGGTCCTTCGCGAACGCCGCGACCCCTCCGGCCAGCTCCGCCATCCGCCCCGACATCGCCCCCGTGAGGTTCCCCTGGAAGAAGTGCGTGTCCCAGCCCCCGATGTCCACGCACGCCGCCTCGAGCCCGACGTCGGCCCGGATCAGGCGGGCGATCTCCTGCAGGGCCCGCGCGTACGCCGTGCCCGGGTAGGTCGCGCCGTTGCCCGGGACGTACTTCTCGCCGCGGAGCCTCTCGACGGTCTTCACGACCTCGATCGTCTCGCGGCCGGCGGCGCCGATCGGGTCGCCCCCCTCGTGGAGCAGCGCCAGCGCCGGCAGGAGGCGCGCCCCCGACTCCCCTGCCACCCGGTAGTCGTCGAGCGACTCGACGGCCGACGCCGCCGGGGCGCCCCGGAGGGCCTCCGGGACCGAGGGCCCGATCGCGACCGCGGAGAGCGCGGTCGGCTGCGGGCCCGGACGAGCCCGGAGGTGCCGGCCGAGCCAGCCCCCGCCCGTGCCCCCACCGGCCGCGGGGACCCCGTGCTCCATGAGGTCCTGCGCCTCGAAGTGCGAGCGCGTCTGGTCCTCCGAGCCGACGGCATGGACGACGCCCAGGAGCCCCTCGCGGTAGAGCGGCAGGATCGGGTCGAGCGCCGGAGCCAGCCCGAAACGGCCGTCCAGGTCCCGGACCCGGTCCGTCGCGGTGACCGACGCGTGGTCGGGTCTCGCGAGCGCGAGCTGGGGCCTCTGCCGGTGGTACTCCGCCTCGACGTGGGGCGGGACGAGCGTGAGGCCGTCCGCCCCGCCCCGGAGGTAGACGACGACGAGGACGTCGCGTCTCGGGGCTCCTCCCGCCTCCCCGAGGAGCATCCGGAGGAACGCGCGGCGGGTGGAGGGGACGGTTGGCATCAGAACCTCTGGAACGCCGGGGTCGCGAGGAGGAGCCCCACGCCCTCCGCGCGGCCGGTCCTCTCGTCCGGGGCCTTGGCCAGGACCTGGCCGAGCGCGCGCGTCTCGACGGCGGAGGGGTCGCGGCCGAGCAGGTGGCGGGCGATCGCGCCGAGGTCCCCCCGGTCGCCCGCCGCCCGCGCGAGCGCCGACAGGTCCACCTTCGTCCCTCCGACCCGCCCGGAAGCGAGCGCGACGGCGAAGTTCCAGCGCCAGAGCAAGGTCCCGAGCCACGGGGCGGCCTCGTCCGGGTAGCCGTCGGGAGTCGGGTACTGGAACGGCGCCTGGCCCATCCGCTCGAGGGCCGCGAGGACGGGGCCGCCCGCGTCGGTATCGGCCCCGAGCCCCCGCAGGGCCGACACGACGAACCGGAACGGGCGCTTGAGCCGGGCCCCCCGCGCGGCCGCCGACTCCTCCGAGAGGAGGATCGTGCGCAGCACGGCCCGGATGTCTCCCCCCGTGCGCGAGAACGTCCCGGCCGCGCGGGCGACGAGGGCCGGCGGCGGCTCGTCCGCGACGAAGCGCCGGCAGAGCTTCCCGGCGAGGAACCGCGCCGTCGAGGCATGGCTCGTGACGATCTCGAGGACGCGATCGAGGTCCCTCTCGCCGTGGTCCTCGCTCGCCGGGATCTCGACGCCGAGGACGGCCTTCGGGCCCCGGTCGTGGCGCCACTTCGAGAACCGGGGCTTCCCCCTCTTCCACCCCTTCGTGTCCACGGTCCAGCCCGTGAGGCAGCGCGCGACCTCCATGACGTCGCGCTGGGAGTAGCCTCCGTGGACCCCGAGCGTGTGCAGCTCGAGCAGCTCTCGCGCGTAGTTCTCGTTCGGCTTGTCCTCGGGCTTCGTCTTCTTGTTGTCGCGGCCATCCAGGTAGACGAGCATCGCGGGCGAGAGGGCCGACGCCCGCACGAGGTCGGGGAAGCGCCCGAGGGCGTGGCGGCGGATCACGTCCCGGTCGTCGGGCGTCTTCCAGACCGAGCATTCGGCCTTGGCCGTGTCTATGTTGAAGTGGTCGGTCCAGAACTCGACCATCACCTCGAGGAGCTGGCGACTGGAGTAGACCGCCCGCAGGACCGTCGCTCGCGCCAGTTCCCGCCACGCCACCTCGCGCTTCCACTCCTGCATGTTCCCGGCCGACATGTGGAGGCTCTCGAACCGCCGGGCCCGGAGGTCGCACGGCACGTCGTCGAGCGCCTCGGGCGCGAGCTGCTCCTCGACGTAGGCGGGGACCCCGATCGAACGCACGCGCTCGACGTCCCCCGGGCGGGGACCGAAGGCCATCCGCGAGAGCGCGTGGTGGACGGGGTCGGTCTCGGGCCCTGCCGGAGGCGTGAAGGAGTCCGGGAGCCCTGCCCCGAGCCCGTTCGAGGCCCAGCGCCAGAACCCGTCACAGCCCGCGAGGACCGCGGCCCCGGCCGAGGCGGCGACGACCTGACGGCGGGTGGCGGTCATGGGATCCGCTAGATCCCCGCGGGGATCTCCGCATGCGCGACGGCCGCGGCCACGACGGGGTCCATCCGCGCCGCGGCGGCGGGGCCGCCGGCCGGCGGCGGCCGGTCCGAGCCGAAGAACCGGCGGAGGATCGAGATCGTCCCGCCGCCCACTCCCGACGCCAGGGCCAGGGGCAGGATGATGAACCATCCGACGAGCGGGAGCGCGAACGTCAGCTCGAGGGCGATACCGCCCCGCAGTGTCGCCTTCCACGGCCGGTCCCGGTCGGCCGGGGACGGCAGCCGGTTCCCGAGGTGCGTCACGACCCCCGAGAGGCCCGAGAGGGCGTAGAGGAAGAAGGTCGTGAGGCCGAGGCCCGCGAGGAAGGGCAGCGCCGACGCCCCGGCGGCGATCGAGAGCCCGAACCAGGCCGCTCCGAGGAGGAGCCCGAGCCCCGCGGTGCGGACCGGCATCTCGCGCATGGCCGCCTCGGACCCTGCGCTCCAGCGCGGGAACGCGGCCCGCGCCGTGAGCCAGAGCCCCGGGAGCACGATCATCACCCCGAGGTGCAGGAACAGGATCGCGAAGACGTCGGACATGATCATGGGGCCTCCGGCGGCGCCCGGTCGCCCCGGGAGTCGCCGCCGGAGGACTCTTACACGCGTTCGGGCCCCGGGTTTCGCTCCAGGAGGATGACACCGCGCCCGGCCCCCCCTAGGATTCGTCCCCGGAGGGGACGAATCCTGTGGAGGCGGCCTTCCTCGGGTTCTCCGGCAGCGGGGTCTCGGCGGTCTTCGACGCCGTGACCGGTCCCGGGCAGGCGGCCGTCGGGCTCTCGGGGGGCCGGGGCCGGCTCGCGACCGTACCCGTGCCGGACCCGCGGGTCGAGAGGCTTTCGGCGATCTGCAAGCCGAAGAAGACGACCTTCGCGGGGGTCCGGCTCCGCGACATCCCCGGGCTGCCCCGCGGCGAGGCGGCCGGGCGGGGGACGCTCCTCGCCTCGGCCCGCGAGGCGAACCTCCTCGTGCTCGTCACGGGGGCCTTCACGTCGGACGACCCGCGCGCCTCCCTGGAATCCGACCGCAAGGCCCTCGACGCGGAAATCCACCTGGCGGACCTCGCCCTCCTCGAGGCCTGGCTCGCGAAGAGGAGGATCGCCGGCACGAAGCCGACCCCGACCCGGGACCAGGACGCGGCGGAGGCGAAGGAGCTCGAGAAGGTCGTGGCGGCCGTGGCCGACGGCCGGAAGCCCCTCGAGGTGGCGGCCCCCCCCGCCCTCGCGAAGAAGGTCGCCGAGCAGCCCCTGCTCACCGCGAAGCCGGTCCTCCGCGTCGAGAACGTCGCCGAGGACGCGATCGGGAAGCTCCCCCCTGCCCCTCCGGGGACTTTCCGGACCGCAGCCCGGTTCGAGCGCGAGGCCGCGGAGCTCGCCCCGGCCGAGCGGGACGAGATGCTCGCGGCCTACGGGCTCCGCGAGCCGCTCGGCCCGGCGCTCCTGCGCGCGGTCTACGAGGCGCTCGGCCTCCTCTCGTTCTTCACGATCGGGAGCGACGAGGTGAAGGCGTGGACGCTCCAGAAGGGCGACACGGCCGTCAAGGCCGCCGGGACCATCCACACGGACTTCGCCAAGGCCTTCGTCCGCGCCCGCGTCTGCCGGTACGAGGACGTGGACGCCGCCGGTTCCCAGGACGCCGTCCGCGTCGCGGGGAAGATCCGGACCGAGGGACGGGACTACGTCGTCAAGGACGGGGACGTGATCGAGATCCTGGCGTCGGTCTAGCCCGCCTTGGGAGCCTCTTCCTGGACGCGCTTGACGCTGCGGACCACCTCCAGGAACGTCGGGAGCTCCGCGTCGAACGTCTTCGGGTCCGAGTGGAAGAGCACCGCGATCGTGTGCCCGCCCCGGGTGTAGATGATGCTCAGGAACGTCTTCTTGGCGCCCTGCTTCGGGTCGTTCTCCTCGCCGATGCCGTAGGCGGCGTCCGCGCCCTCCTCGCCTTCGAGCTTGATCCGGTCCACGGTGACGAGCGCCATCTTGTGCTCTGCGATGTCCTTCTTCACGTGCTCCTTGGGGTCCACGCCGAGCGAGCCCGGCTCGGGCCCGCCCTTGAACCGGTACACGTCCACCCCGATCACGATCGCCTTCTCCCCGGGCTTGGACGGGGACTTGATGAGCCAGCTCGCGTAGAGGGGATGCTCTTCCTTGGTGTACTCCGGGTAGACCTTGAACGCGGCGGGGAGGCGGAGCGAGAGGCCCTTCGAGGTGACGGTCTTCGCGTCGAGCATCGAGAGGCTCTTCCCCTCGGCCTGGGCCTTGACCCGCTTGGCCTCGATCGAAGAGGGCCGCACGGCGAGCACCTTCTCGGCGAAGGCCGAGGCGCCCGACTTGTCCCCGTTCTTGAGGAGCACCTCGGCGTGCCGCAGGAACAGGTCCGGCTCCGAGACCCCGAGCTCGACGGCGCGCGTGAAGTCCTTCGTCGCGAGCGGCCCCATCTCCGGCTTCTGCTCGACGAGGTCCGCCCGCGCGAGGCCGCGCTGGTAGAACGCCTCGCCGGAGTTCGGGTCCACGTCAATCGCGTAGCCGAGGTAGCGCTCGGCCTTCGCGGGCTCCTTCTTCTCGCGGAGCGACTTCCCCTTGTCCACGAAGCTCTCGGCGATCGTCTCCTTCGCCTTGTCCCAGGCGTCGGCGAACGCCTCGCGGACCTGCGGCACCGTCACCACGCCGGCCACCGCCATCTCGGCGCACGCGCCCGCCGCCCAGTCGGGGTCGCCGCCCTTCTCGGTCAGCATCCGGACGCAGAGCTTCACCGCGTCCTCGAGCCGGAACTTCGCCATGGTGATGATGCAGGCGTTCCGGATCTTCTCGCTCGAGTCCTTCTTGATCACGGCCTCGAGCTTCGGGTTCATGTCGGGGTTCGGGAACTCGGCGAGCGCCCGCGCCGAGTGGGCGCGCACCGCCTCGGCGTTGCCCTCCCTCTGCAGCGTCGCCAGCAGCAGGGAAGCGACGCTGGCGCCCTCGCGCTTGAGCATCACGATCGTCTCCTCGACGAGCGTCTCGTCGCCGAGGTCCTGGATGTACTCGGGGAGCGTCTTCACCCAGCCCCGTTTCACCTTCTCGACCTCGAGGGTGGAGGGGACGCTCACGTAGCCGCCGCGCCGGCGCTCCTTCTGGACCCCGCCCGTCTGGTTCGAGTCGCCCTCGCGCGCGTCGCCCATGCGCTTCACGCGCCCGTAGACCGTGATCTTCTCGCCCTTCTTGAGCTTCTGGATGTCGGCCCAGATCGGCTCGTTCGCCGGCTCCTTCCGGAGGACCGGGAAGAGCCACTCCTTGGTCTGGGAGCGGAAGTTCAGCGTGAAGCGGTAGAACTTCTCGTCGTTGATGCCGTTGTTCTTGAACCAGGTCTCGTTGTACTGCGGGTCGGAGGAGGAGCCCACGTCCGAGATGAACTGCGCGTGCATCGAGATGCGCTTGCCGTGGTACTCCTTCTCGTTGATCAGGAACTCCTGGAACTCGGTCTGCCTGTACTGCTGCGCCCGCGCCTCGCCCGCGAGCGCCAGCAGGAGACCGGCCGTCCCCGCGAACCCCCACCCCGCCGCCGCCGAGAAGGTCTTCATCGTATGCCCCCTGCGGGCCGCGCCCGACCCCGGAGAGGATACGGGATGCGCCGCGCCCCGCAACCCCCCATCACAACACGCGAGCGGACGAGGGGTTGAGCGTGGACACTAAGCGTCCCGAGCCCAGCTCGGGCCCAGCACCGGCAGCTGCCCGGGCCCGTACCCGGCCCTCCGCCCGAGATGGGCATAGGCGGCGCCGGCGAGGTAGAGGGAGCCCGTCACGCCGACCGTCCCCGCGGGGCCGGCGAGCCGGACCGCCGCGTCGAGGGCCTCCGGGGCGGGCGCCTGCTCCTCGACCGCGCCGATCCCGGCCTCGCGGGCGCGCCTCGCGACCTCGCCGGGGTCCGCCGAGCGCGGCGTTCCGGCCGTCGTCGCGACGAGACGGTCGGCCGGCCCCGCGAGCTCCCGGAGGAGTCCCGGGAGGTCCTTGTCCCTCATCGCCGCGAGCACGACGACACGGGGCCTCGGGAGCCCCTCGATCTCCCGCGCGAAGGCCCGGACGGAGGGAGGCGTGTGGGCGCCATCGAGGAGCAGGCGGGGGCGGCCGAGCACGAGGTCGAGGCGACCCGGGAGCCGCAGGCGCTCGAGCGCGGCCCGCCCGGCCGTCCCGTCCAGGGGGAGGCCGGTCCGGCCGTGGAGATCCTGCACCGCGGCGACGGCGAGGGCGAGGTTCCAGGGCTGGTGTCCCCCGCGCACCCGGATCTCCAGGGGCCCCCCGGGTTCCTCCGCGTCTCCGATCGCCCCGACCGCCACCCGCCAACCGCCTCCCGGGAGGAGGTCGGCCTCGACGGGAATGTCCCGGGGGACCACCCGGAGCGGCGCCCCGACCCGCCCCGCCACGTCGGCGATCGCGGCGAGCGCCTCGGGGGGCTCGGCGAGGGTCACGGCCGGGACCCCGGGCTTGAGGATCCCCGCCTTCTCGCGGGCGATCGAGTCGAGGGTCGTCCCAAGGAGGGCCGTGTGGTCCAGCCCGATCGAGGCGATGGCCGTCGCGTCGGGCGAGACGACGTTCGTCGCGTCGAGCCGGCCCCCGAGCCCCACCTCGTGGACCGCCACGTCCACCCCGACGCGCTCGAAGTGCACGAAGGCGGCGGCGGTCGTCACCTCGAAGAACGTGGGGGCCCCGCCCGGGGCGCCGGCCGCGGCGAGACGCTCGGCCTCGGGGGCGACGAGCCCCATCGCGGAGACGAAGTCCTCCTCGGAGATCGGGCGGCCGTCCACGACGATGCGCTCGCGGAGCGACACGAGGTGGGGCGACGTGTAGAGCCCCACGCGCCGGCCGGGGGCCGAGAGGAGCGCCGCCGCGAAGGCCGAGACAGACCCCTTCCCCTTGGTTCCCGCCACATGGAGGCAGGGGACCCTCGCCTGCGGGTCCCCGAGATCGGCGCAGAGGCGGCGCATCCTCCCGAGGTCGTAGGCTCCCGGCTCGCTCGGGGGCCGCGCCATCCTCTCGTAGTCGGTGCGCTCGGCCAACCAGCGTTGGACCTCCCAGTAATTCTCGAGCGCCGCAGCCATGAGAGGGGCGCTCGAGAATTACGAGTCGGGCGGGAAGCGCCGCGCGAGGGTCCGGGCCCCCTCGCGGACCTTCGCGAGGGCGCGGGGGTCCGACCGGTCACGGATCGCCTCGTGGACGAGCGCCGCGACCTCGCCCATCTCGCGTTCGCCCATCCCGCGGGAGGTCATCGCCGGGGTCCCGATCCGCACCCCGCTCGGGTCGCGGGGCCCGCGCGTGTCGTTCGGGATCGCGTTCTTGTTGAGCACGATCCCCGCCTTCTCGCAGGCGACCTGCACCTCTCCGCCGGTGAGACCGGCGGGCCGTAGGTCCACCAGGAAGAGGTGCGTGTCGGTGCCCCCCGCGACGATCCGGTAGCCGAGGTCGGCGAGCGCCTGCGCGAGCGCCGCCGCGTTCCGGACGGTCTGCTGCTGGAGCCGGCGGAAGCCCTCGGTCGCCGCCTCGCGGAAGCAGTGGGCCTTGGCGGCGATCACGTGGACGAGCGGCCCTCCCTGGATCCCCGGGAAGAGCTGCGAGTCCACTTCCTTCGCGTGCTCGGCCCGCGTGAGCACGAGGCCCCCGCGCGGGCCCCGGAGGGTCTTGTGCGTCGTCATCGTGACGAAGCTCGCGTGCGGGACGGGACTCGGGTGGACCCCCGCCGCGACGAGGCCGGCGACGTGGGCGATGTCGGCGAGGAGGTCCGCGCCCACGGACCGCGCGATCGCGCCGAACCGCTCGAAGTCGAGCGTCCTCGGATAGGAGGACGCCCCGCAGACGATCATCTTCGGCCTCTCCCGCTCAGCGAGCGCCGCCAGCGCGTCGTAGTCAATCCGCTCCGTCGCCGGGTCCACGCCGTAGGGGACGATCTTGTAGAGGCGGCCGGAGAAGTTCACGGGCGAGCCGTGCGTGAGGTGGCCGCCGTGCGCGAGGTTCATGGCGAGCACAGTGTCCCCGGGCTTGAGACGGGCGAAGTAGACGGCCATGTTGGCCTGGGAGCCCGAGTGGGGCTGCACGTTCGCGTGGCCGGCGCCGAAGAGCGACTTCGCCCGCTCGATCGCCAGCGACTCGACCCGGTCCACGAACTCGCACCCGCCGTACCAGCGCGCGCCCGGGTAGCCCTCCGCGTACTTGTTGGTGAAGACCGACGCCGTCAGGTGCCGCACGAGGGGGGAGACCACGTTCTCGGAAGCGATCAGCAGGATCTGGTCGCGCTGGCGGGCCTCCTCTCCGGCGACCGCCTCGGCCAGGTCCGGGTCGCGCTCGCGCAGCAGGAGGTCCGGGTTCATGCCAGGTGCGAGGAGATCTTGTTGAGGAGGGTGTTCTTGGAGACCGACCCGACCACCTGCGCGACCGCCCTCCCGCCCTTGAACAGGATGAGCGTCGGGATGCTCATGACCCCGAACCGGGTCGGGATGGCCTTCTGGTGGTCTATGTCCAGCTTCCCGCACCGGAGCCGGTCGCCCATCTCGACGGAGAGCTGCGCGATGACGGGGGCGACCGCCTTGCAGGGCTGGCACCAGTCGGCGTAGAAATCGAGGAGGAAGGGCCTCGGCGACTTCAGCACCACCGACTCGAAGTTCGCGTCGGTGACATCCACGACCCCGGAGGCCGTCGCGTCCGCCATGCGAGGGGCGGGATTATGGGAGCCTCCCGAGCGGGCGTCAACGGAAAAGCTAGCGCGCCGCGTAGAGGCCGCCCGGGAGCGCCCGCACCCGCCGCCCGATCTCGAGCCGCGTGAGCGCGGCCGCGACCTCCGGTACGGGCCGCCTCGCGCGCGCGGCGATCTCGGCGAGCGGCAGGGGGTCCTCTTCGAGGAGCCGCAGCAGCGCCGCCTCGCCCGGGGAGGGCGCGGGGCGGTCATTCCCGGATCCCTCGAGTGCGGGCGCGGGCTGGCGGACCAGCACCGGCGGGAGCGCCGCGAGGATGTCGGAGACGCCCTCCACAAGCGCCGCGCCCTCGCGCAGCAGCTGGTGGGGGAGCGCGCTCGTCGGGCTCCCCGCACGGCCCGGGACGGCCATCACCTCGCGCCCCTCCTCGAGGGCCGAGCCGACGGTGTGCCACGCGCCGCTCGTCTCGGTCGCCTCGACCACGACCACCCCGAGGGCGAGCCCCGCCACGACGCGGTTGCGCCTCGGGAAGTTCGCTGGACGCGGGACCTCGTCGAGCGGGAACTCGGTGACCACGGCCCCGGCCCCGGCGATCTCTCCGAACAGCGCTTCGTGCTCGGGGGGGTAGGGCGCGCGGAGGCCATTCCCGAGGACGGCGATCGTCCGCCCCCCGCCGGCGAGCGCGCCCCGGTGGGCCGCCGCGTCCACGCCGCGGGCCCCGCCCGAGACGACCGTCGCGCCGGCGCCCGCCACCTCCCGCCCGAGCCTCTCCGCCGTCCCGCGACCCCATTCGGTCGCCCGCCGGCTCCCGACGATCGCGACGGCGGCCTCGTCCGCCGCGTCGAGGCGGCCCCGGACCCAGAGCACCGGGGGAGGGTCGCGGACGGAAGCGAGGGCGACGGGGTAGCCCGGGTCGGACCGGGGGACGAGCGAAACGCCGAGCCGGCGACACTCCTCCCGCTCCCGCGCGGCGGCGTCGGCGAGCTCCCCCGAGGCGACCGCCGCGGCGGCCTTCGGGGGGACACCGGCCTCCCGGAGCCGCCGGCGCCCCGCGTCGAGCACCTCGCGGGGCCCCCCGAGCGCGGCGATCGCCTCCGCGAGGAATCGGGGCTCGAGCGCTCGCGGCATCGCGAGGCGCAGCCAGGCCTCGGCGAGTTCCTCGGGCGCGCTCACGGCCCCCCCGGAGGCCCCCCGGCCCCGATCCACCTCTCCGGCCTCTCGCTCTCGCCGGAGTCGGCCACGACCTCGACCCGGCCGATCGCCCGGGGAAGGACCCAGCGGAGCTTCCCGGCGCGGGACTTCTTGTCCTGCGCGAGAGCGGCCGCGACGGCCGCGAGGTCGAGCCCCGCCGGGGCCGAGGTCGGGAGCCCGAGCCGCTCGAGGAGGCCGATCACGCGGACCGCCAGAGCCTCGTCGCAGAGCCCGCGCGCGACGCCGATGCGACACGCCGCGGCCAGCCCGATCGCCACCGCCTCGCCGTGGCGGATCGGCCCGAACCCGGCCGCCGCCTCGATCGCGTGCCCCATCGTGTGCCCGAGATTCAGGTGCATCCGCTCGCCCGATTCGCGCTCGTCCCGCTCGACGATCGCCGCCTTCACGGCGACCGCGGCCGCCACGGCGTCGGCGAGCCACCTCGCGTCGCGGGCGCGGACGGCGTCGGCCCTCTCCTCGAGGCGCTCGAAGAGGCCCCGGTCCCCGACGACCGCCGCCTTCGCGATCTCGGCGAGCCCCGAGAGGAACTCCCGGGGCGGGAGAGGCCGGAGACAGTCCGGGTCGGCGAGGACGGCCCGGGGCTGGTGGAACGCCCCGACCAGGTTCTTCCCGGCCGGCAGGTTCGCCGCGGTCTTCCCCCCGATCGCCGCGTCGGCCATCGCCAGGAGCGTGGTCGGGATCGCGACCCACTCGATCCCGCGCCGGTAGACGGCGGCCGCGAACCCGGCGAGGTCCGTCACGACGCCCCCCCCCAGCGCGACGATCCCCCCGTCCCGTCCGATCCCCGCGGCCGCGCACTGCGCGCAGATCTCCTCGACGGTCGCGAGCGTCTTCCCCGCCTCGCCCCCCCAGAGCGTGGCGGGGCGGACCCGGAATCCCGCCTTCGCGAGACTCGGCAGGAGGGTCTCTCCGAAGAGGCTGCCGGCGACCGGATCCGTCACGAGGAGGACCGGCCGGGCGGGCCACTCGGCCGCGAGCGCCTCCCCGGCGCGCGGCAGCAGCCCCGGCTCCACGAGGACGGGCGTGGGCCTCGGGAGGAGCCGGACGAGGAGGCGGGGCATCGCGCGGCTAGGAGCCCGTGGGCGGGGGCGGCGCCGGGGTCGGGGTCGCGTCGGCGGGAGGCGCGCCCGTGGCGCCCGGGCCCGGGGACGCTGTCGCGCCCTGGAACTCCTCCCGCCTCCGCTTCATCTGCTCCTGCCGGAACGTGAGGTAGCGCGCACGCTCGCGCCGGAGATAGACGACGAAGACGGGGACCGAGATGACCAGGAAGCCGAGCACCACCCAGCCGACCCAGGTCATGCCCCGCTTATCCTCGTTCCGGGACTCGATCCTGCGGATCGTCTTCACGATCATGACGGGCGCCCGCGTGGTCGCGCCCGTCGCGCTCTCGAACTTCCAGACCTTCACGAAGTAGCCCTCGATCTCGACCACGTCCCGGACCTCGAGGCCCGGCGGGTAGTCCGGCGTGTAGAACTGGACGGTGCGGAACCCCGGGTCCGCGATCATCCCCCAGTAGGGCTGGCTTACCCCGGAGGGGTTCACGGCCGGGTCCGCACTCCACGGGTCGGTTTCGGGCTGGAGATAGTAGAGGCGGCCCCGCACGCGGACCGCCTGCCCGCGAACGGTCTTGGGCGCGTCCCGCATCTTCGGGTGGGAGACGTCACGGGCCTCGGCATGGACCGTCTCCGCCGGCGTCGTCACGGCCTTCCACATGAGGTGCATGAGCGCGTCCCGCTCGAGGATCCCGGTGTCGTCCTCCACGGCCTCGAGGATCGCCGGGTCCTCCTTGAAGGGAGGGACCTGGGCGAGGGGGAGCGGCGCGCCCGGGGCTCCCGGGGCCGGCGCCCCGGGACCGGGAGCCGCGGGCTCCTCCTCCTCCCCCGGGTCCTCGACGAGCGTGACCTGCGGGTCGCGGAGCTGTCCCGGCAGAGGCGGGGCGGGCGGCGCCTCGGCCGCCGGACCCTTCCCGGCCTGGGACCCCCGGAAGAGGAAGCTCTTCGCGAAGGCCGCGACCACGACGACGGCGAGGAGCAGCGGGACGAGAGTCCGCGCCAGGGGAGGGAATGTGGAAGGCCCGCCCGGCCCCCCGGCCTTGCGACCCGGGCCCAAGGGTATCCCCCCGAACGTCAGTCGGAACATCCGGCCTCCGGGCCCCTGCGGAGGGTATCAGACCCGTGAAGAGGGTGTCAAACGCGCGGCCTTCGCGAGCGCCGAGAAGAGCGCGCCGCGTGTCGAGTCGCGGGACCCCCCCCGCTCCGGGTGCCACTGCACACCGATCACGAAGCGGCCATCCCGCTCCTCGATCGCCTCGGTGAGACCGTCGGGGGCGAGCGCCGAGACCCGGAGCCCCCTCCCGATCCGTCCGACCGCCTGGTGGTGGTGGCTCACGACCGTCGCGCGACGGCGGCGAAGGACCCCCGCGAGCCGGGTGCCGGGGAGGATCGCGACCTCGTGCCGCGCGTCCCCGGCGGCGCCCGGGGCCGGCCCGTGGGCGACGGCGCCCGGCCACTCCGCCGGGACGTGCTGGAGGAGGCTCCCCCCGAGCGCGACGTTCAGGAGCTGGCAGCCGCCACAGATCCCTAGGACCGGGACCCCGCGGCGAAGCGCGGCCCGGGCGAGGGCGAGGTCGAAGGCCCCCCGGCGAGGGTGGACGAGCTCCGTCTCCGGCCGCTGCCGCTGCCCGTAAAGACCCGGGTCGTAGTCGGGGCCGCCGATGAGGACGAGACCGTCCACGCGCCCGAGGAGGCCCGCCGCGGAGGCGGGGGACAGGGTCGGCGCGAGGACCAGCGGGACCGCGCGAGCCTCCTCGACCGCCTCGAGGTACGCCGCCGGGACCCAGGCCCGCAGCCTCCCGGCCGACTCGACGAGGTCCGAGGTGACTCCGAGGACGACGGTACGGGACATCCGCCACCGAGTATATCGGTCGCTTCAGCGTCCCGCCGTCGTCCCGAGCCGGAGCGAGGGGAGCGCCTCGGCCGGGGACCGCGGACCGGGGACGCGGGCCGGGGAGGGGACCGACGAAGGGGAGGGGAGAATGCGCCCTCGGCCCGTCGCCCGCGGCGGCGTCCTCTCGGCCACGATGAGGGAGCCGAGCCACAGGGAGCGCAGGTCCTCGTGCGTGAGCCCGACCAGGCCCCGCGCCGGGTCCTCGACGACGACAAGGTCGGGGCGGATCGAGCGGAGCACGACCAGGTGCCCCGCCACGAGGGGGTTCCCCGCGAACGGGTGGGTCTTCACGTCGGCGAGGCAGGGAGTCGCCACCTCGCCGGGCCCGAGGCTCCCCGCACCTACGAGTCTCACGCGGTATCCCCGGGGCTCGAGCGCGTCCCGGACGGCCCACAGGACCTTCACCATCGTGGTCCCCCGGTAGGGCACGACGAGCGCCTCCCGGGCCATCTCGCGCTCGGTCGCGGGCACGCCGAACCGGCGGAGGAACCCCGCCGCGGCCGCCACCCCGCACGTGTAGGAGGTGGTCTGGAGGACCACCCCGTCCGCGTCCATCTTGTCGCCGGCCGGCACGTCCGCGTGGCCCGCGAGCCAGCCGGCGTGGCCGGCCCCGATCCCGACCACGAGGGCCGCGAGGACGAGGAGGCCCCGGCGGGCCAGCGGCCGGGTCACCTGGCGCGCCGCCACCCCCAGGAAGAGCCCGGCGAACGGCACGAACCAGCAGTCGTCCACGGCCGCGAAGTCCCGCGACGGATAGAGCGAGGCGAGGAGGTCGGGCCGACGTTCGAGGATCGGGAACGCGACCGTCCCCGCGAGGCCGACGAGCGCGACGGGCACCCACACCCACCGGGATCGGCGCGCCGCCAGCCAGCCGGCCGGCCCCGAGACGAACGCCCCCCAGAGGAAGCCGAGAAGGAGTAGGAGCACCTCGCCTTGCCGTACCGCAAGGGACATGCCCGAGACCCCCTGGGGGACGCAGGCAGCCGAGGATCAGGACTTGTCGGGCAGACACCCGCGACCGGACAGCCCTTTCTGAGTAGTATCCCGCCCCGGCCCGTGAGAATCCCGCCCCGGCTGGCGCGCTCGGCCCTGGCTTGGGGCCTCTGCCTTGCGGCGAGTTCTGCCGCCGCGGCCCAGTCCCCCCCTTCCCCATCGGGCCCGTCCGAGCCCCCCCCCGCCGCCACGCCTGCGCCTCCCGACTGGGAGTTCTTCCCCCGAGGCGCCCTCTATCCCCGTGCCCTCGCCGACCCCCGCCAGCCCCGCACCGGGATCCGGCTGATCGGCTCGCCCACCGGCCACCGCACCCGCCTCGAGACGGCGCTCGGGACGCAGCTGAGCCTCGTCCGCTGGAACTTCGCTGGGCGGCGCGACCTCGCCGCCGAGCTCGAGTTCGAGGCGGCGAACTTCCAGCGCTTCGACATCGAGCACGACTTCGACTCGGTGGCCGACGACAACCGTTGGGGCTTCCCCCTCGTGCTGCGCTCGGGAACCCTCGCGGCGAAGCTCCACTTCACCCACGTCTCATCGCACCTCGCCGACGAGTGGATCCAGAGGACGGGGAAGGAGCGGATCAACTACCGCAAGGAGGAGATCGTCGCGGGGCTCTCCTGGGAGCCGTGGAGATGGCTCCGCGCCTACGCGGAGGGGGGCTACGGCTTCAGCCTCGGACGCGAGGAGGACAAGCCACGCATGAGGCCCGGCCGGGCCCAGTGGGGGCTCGAGTTCCGCGCGTTCGAAGCCTGGCCCGCCTCCTGGCCGTTCTACGTCGCCGGGGACTGGGTCTCGAAGCAGGAGGTCGGCTGGAACATCTCGACGTCCCTCGAGGCGGGGGTCGTCGCCTGGACGGACCGCGTGGACAGGATGTTCCGGATCGGGATCGCCTACTTCTACGGTCGCGAGCCGCTGAACGAGTACTTCTTCGAGAGGACCCACTTCTGGTCGCTGGTGCTCTCGATGGACATCTGATGCGCGACGCCGCCCGCACCCTCCTGGCCGCGGCGGCGACGATCGCCCTCTGCGCGGCCGCGCGGGCCGAGGGGGGCGAGGGCGACGATCGCTCGCCCGACTTCTCGGGCATCGCCGGCCTCCTCGGCGCGGGCCTGCCCGTGGACCGGGGCGAGGGGCGCTCGATCCCGGTGGTGGCCCTGCTCTACCTGCACGACCCGCCCGGGAGCCGCCAGGTCCGCTTGGACGCCCGCTTCATCACGTCCTGGCTCTCGGTGGACGCCCGCACGCCCCCCGCCGGCGGACCGGTCGGGGGCCTGGGCCTCGAGGGCGAGTTCCGGAGCGTGGACCAGACGATCTACCGCTATCAGGACGGCGACTTCCTCGGGCACCGCGTCTTCCGCACGTCGAACGCGGGAGGCTCGGCCCTCGCAGGTTGGGAGTTCGGCAAGGACGCCCGGGCGCTGGTCCGCTATCGCCTCCGGCGCGTTGCCTTCGACCGCACGGCCCAGACGCACGACGGATTCGTCCTCCCGGACGATCTCACCGAGCAGAGACTCGAGCTCGAGGGCTCGGCGTCGGACGTCTCCTACTTCCGGAGCTACGAGCTGAAGCAGGGCTGGGAGGTCTCCGTCGCGCTCGCCTACGTCCGCCGGGACCGGTGGAGGCCGTACGGGGACGAACCCGCGACCCTCGCCGCCGACCTCCGGGAGTTCCAGGAGTTCGCGACGGGCGTCGCCCGCGCCGGTCTTGCCCTGCGCCTCCTCGGGGACCAGAACCTCCGCGCGAGCGTCTCCGCGGGGATCGGGGAGGACCTGGACCGCCTCTCGGCCTTCCCGGTCGGGAGCTTCCTCGGCGACTGGCCGATCGCCGGTTACTACTACGCGGAGTTCAAGGCGGACCGGGTCCTGCTCCTGAACCTCGCCCATGCTCTCGACCTGCCGATCCTGGGGTTGCGCGCCTACCTCTACCTCGACACGGGCCTGGTGAGGTCCCTCGGGGAGAGGACCCGCGCGAGGACCGGGCTCGGGCTGGGGACGAGGATCCGGGGGCCCATGGGCGCCCCCATCCTGGTGCGGTACGGTTACGCCCCCCGGGCGCACCGGGGGAGGGAAGACCGAGGCGGCCACGAGATCTCGGTCCAGGTCGCATTCGCTTTTAGGGATCCGTTCGCGGAACATGCGGGGTAGGCCGGTCGTCCTCTTGACGGGCCGGCGGTGCCGGCCGGAGGTGCCCATGAGCTACCCGAAGTTGGCTCTCTCAACCCTCGGCTTCCTCGCGGGCCTGGCGGCCCTGCCGGCACCGGCCGCGGCGCAGGAGCTCCCGCCGAGCCGTCAACGCGAGCTGGAGAGGCTCCAGCGCGACCTGGGGCTCAGCGACGACCAGGC
>JAKEIC010000081.1 GCA_022614695.1 Planctomycetales bacterium
GGAACGCGCGGGGCTCGACGCGGCGAGGGGGCGACGCGGCGACGCGGCGATCGGAGGGACTCTCGACGGGATCCGGGACATCGGCGTCTCCGCCCCTCGCCGTGTCGCCGCGTCCCCGTGTCGCCGTGTCGAGCCTGGTTCCGGCGAGCATGTCCCGGGGAGTCTAGCGTGGGCCCCCGCCCTCCGCGCGATCGCCGAGGACCTGGCGGCAGCTCTCCCGCAGACCGGAGAGCGCGGGCCCGAGCGCCGGGTTCGCGCGGGCCGCCGCCTCGTAGTCCTCGATGGCCCCGAGGAGGTCCGCTGTCGCGTCCTCTCCCCGGGCCCGCCGCGCGACGGCGCGGTTGCGCCGGGAGTTCGCGCGGTACTCGAGGGCGGTCGCGTTCCTCGGGTTCCGCTCGAGCGCGCGGCCGAGATCCCGCTCCGCCGCGTCGTAGTCGGGGACCGGGTCCTCGCCCCCCCGCGCGCGGGCGAGCCCGGCATTCACCCGCGCCCCGCCGAGCCACATCCACGCCTCGCTGCGGCCGGGGTTCCGCCGAGTGGCCTCGGAGAGGTCGGAGATCGCATCGGCGAGGAGCGCCGGGTCGTCCTGGCCCGCCCGCGACCGGAAGAGCGCCCACGAGCAGCGGGTCGAGCCACGCCCGAGGTAGGCGTCGGCGAGAGCCGGGTTCCGCCGGACCGCCTCCCCGAACCACTCGATCGCCTCGGTGTACGCCGCCGCGGGGTCCTCCGCTCGCGACGCCCGGAAGTGGCCGAGGTTCGCCAGCGCCGTGGCCGCCTCCGACCAGGTCTCGACGCGACCGGGATTCCGCCGCAGCGCCTCGCGGTAGTCGGCGACCCCTTGCTCGAGAAGCGCCTCCGCCCCGTCCTCTCCCCGGGCGCGCCGCGCGTTCCCCCAGTTCGTGCGGCCGGCGGCCCGCCCGCGCCAGGGCGCGTCGTCCTCCGGGACCATCCCGAGCGCCGCCTCGAAGTCGGCGATCGCTTCGGCGTAGTCGGCGGACGGGTCCTCGCCGCGATCGGCCCGCCCGATCCCGCGCACCATCCGGGCGAAGCCCCGGCGTACCCGGAGACGCGGGTCGGCGGGCTCGAGGGCGATCGCCTCGGCGAAGTCGGCGAGGGCCGCGTCGTAGGGGGCCGCCGCGTCGCCGCCGCGGCCCGCCGCCCAGAGGCCACGGTTCTGCCGGACCCCGGCCCGTCGCGCCCAGAGGTCGGAGTCCCTCGGGTCGCGCCGGAGGGCCTCGCCGTAGTCGCCCTCGGCGGCCTCGTAGGCGGCCGTCGGATCCTCGCCCCGTCCCGCGAGGCAGAGTCCCCACCCCGCGCGCGCCGTCCCTCGCCAGCCCCACGCCCGGGCCCCGTCGGGGTCCCGCGCGATCGCCTCGTCCAGGTCGGCAACGGCCTCCCGGTAGAGGCCCTCCGCCTCCCCGGCCCGGTCCCGCCGGTGGTTGGCGAGATTCACGCGCGACCCGCCTCGCCAGGTCCAGGCGGCGGCCGAGCCCGGATCGAGCTGGAGGGCCCGCCCGAGGTCGGAAAGGGCCGCCTCATAGTCGGGGGACGGGTCGCCGCCGCGCCTCGCGAGGCAGAGGCCGGCCTCGAGGCGCGCCGCGGCCCGGCCGACCCACGCCTCCGGGCGTGACGGGTCGCGGCGGATCGCCTCGTCGAAGTCGGCGAGCGCCCCGGCGAACTCCGCCGCCGGATCCAGGCCCCGGTCGGCGCGGGCCCGCGCGAGCGCGATCTGCGCGTGGCCGCGCCCGACGAGGTGCGGCGTGTAGCCCGGGTCCCGCCGGAGGCCCTCGCCCCACCAGCGGACCGCCTCGTCGAGCTTTCCGGCCCGGTCGGCGAGACCGGCGAGGGCCTCGATGGCCTCCTCGAGCGCCGGCGACGCCGCGGCCGCCTCCGCGAGTCGGCGCCGCGCCGCGTCGAGGTCCGCCGACACGAGCGCGAGGAGCCCCCGGGCGCACGCGATCTCGCCTGCTGTGAGCTCCGTCGAATGGCCTGCCGCCGCCTCGAGGGCGCGCAGGTCCTCGGCCATGCGGCGGAGGATCTCCCGGGCGTGGGGGTCTCCCGCCCCGGCGAGGGCGCCTCCGCTTCCGCCGGGCCGGACCTCGCCTCCCCCCGCGCGGGCGCGCCGCTCCCCCTCCTCGCGAAGCGCCCCCGCCTCGACCTCCCGGACGCGGCGGCGGTGGTCGCGGGCGAGGAGCACGACCCTCTCGTAGAGCGCCGGGACGTAGCGTGGGGCTTTCCCGAGCGCCCGCTCCTGCTCGGCGAGAGCGTCCCGGTCGCGCAGCACCGCCCGGAGGATCCGGCCGAGCCGGTGGTGCGGCTCGGGCCGGTCGGGCATCGCCGCCGCGGCCTCCCGGCATGCGGACTCGACGCGCGCCGCCTGCCGCGCCATCCCCTCGAGGTCGCCGGCCCGCCGCAGGGCGAGCGCGGCGTCCAGGGCCGAGTCGGCCACGGCCCCCAGCGCCTCGAGGGCCGCGGCCCTCGCCTCGCGGGCCTCGCGCTCGGCCGTCCCGAGCCGAGGCAGCGCCGCCGTCGCGGCCAGGAGCAGCGTGAGCCCGCCCGCCGCCGCCGCCGCCGCGGCCGTCCGGTGCCGTCCGAGCGCGCGCGCGAGACGCCGGATCGGGCCCTCCCCCCGCGCGCCGATCGGCTCCCCGCGGAGGAACCGGTCGAGGTCGTCGGCCAGGGCTCCCGCCGTCGGGTATCGCCGCCCCGGGTCCTTCTCGAGGCAGGTCGAGACGATCGTCTCGAGGTCGGCCGGGACGCCCGCCGCGCGGCGCCGGAGCGGCACCGGGTCCGAGCCGACGATGGCCGTCATCACCGCCATCGCCGTCTCCCCCGAGAACGGCATGGCTCCGGCCACGCACTCGTAGAGCACGACTCCGCACGCCCAGACGTCCGTCCGCCCGTCCACGGCCCCGACGCGGCCCTGCGCCTGCTCGGGGGACATGTAGTGCGGGGTGCCGACGACCATCCCCGAGCGCGAGAGCCGCTCCTCCGAGGCGGCGTCGCGGGCGAGGCCGAAGTCGGCGAGGTGCGGTTCGCCCGCGCTGTCGAGGAGGATGTTCCCGGGTTTCACGTCGCGGTGGATCACCCCCTCGGCGTGGGCGTGGGCGAGCGCCCGCGCGATCTTCTCGACGAGCCGCGCGGCGGGCGCGGGGCCGAGGCTCTCCTCCGCCAGCACCTTCGCGAGGCTCCGCCCCTCGATCAGCTCCTGCGCGATGTAGGCCGCCCCGGGCCCCTCCGAGCCGGCCGGCGGCTCGGTCTCGCCCGCCGCGTGGACCGCGACGACGCTCGGGTGGCGGAGCCGCGCGGCGACGCGCCCCTCCCGGAGGAACCTCGCCCGCACGTCGGGCGGAGCGCCCGGCGAGAGCACCTTGAGCGCCACATCTCGGCCGAGCACCGGGTCTCGGGCGCGGAAGACGACGCCCATCCCCCCGCGACCCAGCTCGCCCTGGATCTCGAAGGGGCCGATCCTCACGCTAACGGCCCTCTAGCGCCCGGACGCGGGCCTCGCACTCGGCGAGCCAGGCGCGGACCTGGGGCTCCTTCTCGTGGGCGGGCGCCACCGAGAGGAACCGGCGGAACGTCTCGGCGGCCTCGCGCGGGTCCCCGCGGTTCTTGAGGACCACCCCCAGGTTCCCGAGCGCGTCGGGGTCGTCCGGGCGCAGCCGCAGCTCCTCCCGATAGTCCTCGAGGGCCCCTTCGGCGTCGCCCAACTCGTCGCGGACGTTCGCCCGGCTCAGGTGGGCGTGGAAGAGGTCGGGCTGCAGGCGCAGCGCGAGCGTCAGGTCGCCCAGGGCCTCGCGCGTCTCGCCGAGGACGGCGCGGACCCTCCCGCGGGCCGCAAGGGCCTCGGCGAGCGCGGGGTCCCGCCGGAGCGCCTCCGAGTAGTCGGCCGCGGCCCCGGTCGGGTCCCGCTCGAGCTCGCGGGCGTTGCCCCGCCGGAGCCAGGCCGTCGCCGCGTCCGGTCGCCGCCGGATCGCCTCGCTCGCGTCCTCGACCGCGCCCGAGGCGTCCCCGAGGAAGAGGCGCGTGTTGGCCCGCGTGATCCGGGCCTCGACGTAGCCGGGGTCCAGCCGGAGCGCCTCCGTGGCGTCGGCCTCCGCGCCCGGGTAGTCCTTCGCGCGGAGCCGGGCGGTCGCGCGCGTGTTGCACGCCGCGGGGAAGCCGGGGCGCTCCCGCAGGGCGGCGTCGCAGTCGGCGATCGCCGCGCCGAGGTCCCCGAGGCCGATCCTCACGATCGCGCGGCTGACGAGAGCCTCCGGGAGCCGCGGCGCGAGCTCGAGGCACCGCTCGAAGTCCGCGAGCGCCCCCGCCCGGTCCCCCAGCCCGTCGCGGAGGACGCCCCGGTCGTGGTGGACCCACGCGAACGCCATCCCCTCGTCGAGCGCGCGACTGTACTCGCGGACGGCGAGCTCCCGGTCCCCCGCGGGATCGCCTCCCTCCACGAAGCCCCGCAGCAGGGCGCCCTCCCAGCCCGGGAGCCCGCGGAGGATCTCGCGCGCCGCCCGGAAGTCGCGGCCGAAGGCCGCCATCGCCCCGCGAGCGAGGGCGGCCTCGCGGCCCCCGGACCGGGCGACCGGCTCGAGTATCGCGACGGCTTCGGGCGCTTCGCTCCCGGGCCCCGGCTTTCCGAAGTAGACCTCGAGACCGCGATAGAGCCGCGCCGCCGGCGCTTCGGGGGACCCCGCGGGGACCCGGTCCCACTCCCCGCGCGCCTCTTCGTTCTCCGCGAGACCCCACAGGAGGAGGCCCCGCCGCAGCCGCCAGTCGCCGCGGAGCGGGTCCGCGGCCAGGGCCTCGCCGAGGAGGCGAGCCGCCTCGCGGGGATCCGACGCGGCCCGCGCCTGGGCGCGAGTCGCGAGCGCGGCGGGTCCCGCCTCGGGTCCGGCGACGCCCGCCCCGCCGACCGGGGTGGCGACGCCGACCGAGGGGGGCGCCGGCCGACCCGGCCGCGTCGCCGCGACCGCGATCGCCAGGGCGGCCGCGGCCGCCGCGAGGGCCGCGAGCCCCCGGCCGCGATCCGCGAGCGGGGGCCGCGCCCTCGGGCGCTCCCCTCCCAGGACGCGCTCGAGGTCGTCGCGCAGGGCCCCGCCGTCCGCGTAGCGCGAGTCGGGACGCTTCCGGAGGGCGGCCCCCACCACGAGCTCGAGGCCCTTCGGCGCGTCGGGGCGGCGGGAACGGAGTCGCGGCGGCTCCTCCAGGAGGACGCGGCCCACGACGGCAGCCGGGGTCTCCCCCGGGAACGGGGGTCGGCCGGCCAGCATCTCGTAGAGGACGCAGCCCAGGCCGAAGACGTCGCTCCCGGGCGTGAGCGAGGAGACGTCGCCGCGCGCCTGCTCCGGCGACATGTAGGCCGGCGTCCCGAGCGCGACGCCCGTGCGCGTGAGCTTCGAGCCCGTGGCGACGGACTTGGCGAGGCCGAAGTCGGCGAGGAAGGAGCGGGGCTCGACGCGGCGATCGGTGGGCGCGATCTCCTGTCCTGCCCTCGCCGTGTGAACGTGTCCCCGCGTCGCCGCCTCGGATCGCACGCCCGGGAGTCTACCGCTAGAATCCCCGCGGCCGATGACCCCCGTCTCCACCGCCCGCGCGACGACGTCGGTGGCGCTCGTCCACCTCGGGTGCGAGAAGAACCTCGTCGACTCCGAGAGGATCCTCGGGGCGCTCGCTGCCGAGGGACACGCGGTCTGCCAGGACCCGGCCGACGCCGAGGTCGTGATCGTGAACACCTGCGGGTTCATCGAGCCGGCGAAGAAGGAGTCCATCGCGGCGATCCTGCGGGCCCTCGACCGCAAGGAGGCGGGGACCGCGCGGGCGGTCGTCGTCGCCGGCTGCCTCGCGCAGCGGTACGCGGGGGACCTCAGGGCCGAGATGCCCGAGGTGGACGCGTTCGTGGGGCTCGGGGACCTCGCGCGGCTCCGCGAGGTCTGCCGGGCGGTCGCCGAGCGCGCGGCGATCCCCGACGCGCCCGCGCCGGGCGGCCGCGCTCTCTACCCCGTGGGATTCGAGGGCGATCGGCTGCGGCTCACGCCGCGTCACTACGCCTACCTCCGCATCGCCGAGGGGTGCGACCACCCCTGCGCCTTCTGCGCGATCCCGCTCATGCGGGGCAAGAACCGCAGCAAGCCGATCGAGGACCTCGTCCGGGAGGGCCGGGAGCTCGTCGGGGACGGCGCCCGCGAGCTGGTCCTGATCGCGCAGGACACGGGTTCCTACGGGCTCGACATCTACCGGCGCCAGGCGCTTCCCGACCTGATCCGGGCGCTCGCGGAGATCCCCGGACTCTCGTGGCTCCGTCTCATGTACCTGCACCCGGCCATGGCGAGGCCCGATCTCGTCGAGCTGTTCGGGCGGGAGGAGAGGCTGCTGCCCTACGTGGACATGCCCGTCCAGCACGGCTCGGACCGGCTCCTGCGGGAGATGCGGCGGGGGACGACGCGCGACTCCATCCGGCGGCTCGCCGACGCGCTCCGCGCGCGCGATCCGCACATGACGCTCCGGACGACGGTGCTCCTCGGGTTCCCGGGCGAGACCGAGGAGGACGTCGCGGACCTCCTGGCGCTGCTCGGGGAGATCCGGTTCGACCGCCTCGGGACCTTCACCTACTCGCGCGAGGAGGGGACGCCGGCCTTCGGGATGGAGGCGCAGGTGCCACGGCGGACCGCCGAGGCGCGCCGGCGCCGGGTGATGGAGGCGCAGGCGGCGATCGCGAACGAGAGGAACCGTCGCCGCGTGGGCGAGGAGACCGAGGCCCGGGTGGACGCGGTCCCGGCCCGGGGCCCGGCCCGCGCCCGCAGCTACGGCGAGGCCCCCGAGGTGGACGGGGCGGTGCTGCTGCCCCGGGACGGGCTGGCGATCGGGACCGAAGTCCGGGTTCGGATCGAGGAGGCCTCGGGGTACGACCTGCGGGGCGTCCCGACCGGCGCGGCGACGCGGTGACCCGCCCCCCCTGGCCGCGCGGATGGGGGAGCCGCCTCCGCCTCCTCGCGGCCACCTGCGGGGGGCTCGGCTTCGCCCCGATCGCCCCGGGGTTGTTCGGGAGCCTTGCGGGTCTCGCCCTCGTGGCGGGCCTCGCGGCCCTCGGCGCTCCGCCCCGCCTCGCCGCGGGCGCCCTGGCCGCGGCGCTGACGCTCCTCGCCGTCCCGCTTGGCTCGCGTCTCGCCCGCGACTATAATTCGCCCGACCCGCCGTGGTTCGTGCTGGACGAGGCGGCGGGCATGGCCCTGGCCCTCTCGTGCGGACCCGAACTCGGGCCGGGGGTCGTCGTGGCGGTCCTCATCCTCTTCCGAGCCCTCGACGTCGTGAAACCCCCGCCGATCGCGCAAGCCGAGAGACTCCCTGGAGGCGCCGGCATCACGGCCGACGACCTGATCGCCGGCGCCGCGGCCGGGCTGGCCGTGCGGGGGGCTTTCGCGGGCGCCGCCCTCCTCGGTCTCGGAGGCGGGGGCCTCGGAGGCGCGTCGCGATGAGCGCCGAGACCCGCGACCCGTCCTCCGCCGGATCGTCCGGGCCCCCGGGCCTGGAAGACGAGGTCCGACGGCTCTCCGAGGAGCGCGGCCGGATCGAGACGCAACTGAAGAGGCAGGCGATCGCCTACTCGACGGTCATCGAGATCGCGAACCGGATCAACTCGACCGGCCTCGACCTCCGGCGTATCGAGAGCTACACGACGACGATGCTGCGGGGGCAGTTCGGGGTCCTCCGGGTGTTCCTGCTGCGGCAGGAGCCGACCGAGCCCGAGAGGATCCGGGTGACGGTCCCCTCGAAGACGGCTCTCGGCGGGCTCGACTTCCCGAGCGAGGGCCCCTTCGCGGCGCAGCTCCTCGAGAAGGCGCGGCCGGTCCCGGCGGCCGAGTTCGGGCCGCTCGCGGGACGTTTCCCCGAGTACGAGGCCCTGCGCGGAGGGGGCGTCGAGGTCTGCGTTCCGCTGCTGCACGCGGGCACCGACGAACGCCGGGAGCTGAAGGGGCTCCTCGGCGTCGGCGAGAAGATCCGCCGGGCCCCGTTCACGCCCGCGGACCTGGAGCTCTTGCAGGTCCTCTCCGACATGGTCGCGATCTCCTTGAACAACGCCGCGCTCTACCACCGCTCGATCGTGGACTCGCTCACGCGCGTCTACTCGCGCGGCCACTTCGACGTCCACCTCCACCAGGAGCTGGCCCGCGCCCGGCGCGTCGTCCAGCGCGAGGAGAACCGGCTGCGGGGAGCGGACGCGGCGCACCGGTTCGTCACGCTCGTGATGCTGGACATTGACCACTTCAAGAAGGTGAACGACACCCACGGCCACCCCGTCGGCGACAAGGTGCTGCGGTCCGTGGCCGGGGTGCTCCACCAGGCCGTCCGCACGATGGACATCGTGTCCCGATACGGCGGCGAGGAGTTCGCCATCGTCTTCCCCGAGACCGCCAAGGCC
>JAKEIC010000008.1 GCA_022614695.1 Planctomycetales bacterium
CTTGCCGCCGAGCGCCGCGATCTCCTCGCACGTCATGCCGACCTCCCCCTCGTGGAGGAAGATCGGCAGATCAGCGCCGGACCTTTATCGGAGTAGGACTAACCGGGCGTCGCCGGCCCCGGCGGCGGCGGCTCGGCCTCGAAGCCGAGCTTCCCGTAGATCGTCGCGGTCTGGAAGACGTCGCCCGGGCACTTCGTGAGCGAGATCTCGTTCCCCGTCTCGTTGAACTCGACGAGGTCCACGCTCCTCACCATGAGCATGATGCCGAGCCCGCCGGGGCGGCCTTCCTTGTATCGCTCGCGGGCGACGCTGATCGCGTCGCCCGAGCGGCCGATCTTGAGGAAGAGGGGGAAGTCGAACCCCGGGCCGTCGTCCCGCACGCGGCACGTCGCGCGGCGCGAGTCGCGCTGCACGCGCAGGAGGAGGGACTTCGTCGGATCCTCCTTGTTGCCGTGGCGGTGGCCATTCGCGAGAGCCTCCATCGCGGCGAGATGGAGGTGGTAGGCGGCCGTCTTGTCGAGGCACGAGGCGGCGAGGAGCCTCTCCATCGCCTCGCCGGCCACCTCCATGGCATCACGGCGGGAGGGCATCCGGAAGGCGACGTCGGGGAGCGCTTCCCAGTCGGCGCCGGCCGGGAGGGAGGTCTCCGCCGCGATCTCCACCACCCGTCCCGGCTCCGTGGCGATGTCCTCGCGGGTGAAGACGAGGACCGCGTCGCCGATCCCGAGGACGTCGCCCTCCGCGAGGGCCTCCCGGACGACGGGGCTCCCGTTCACGAGGACGCCGTTGGCGCTGCCCAGGTCCTCGAGGACGTACTGGGTCCCCTTCCGGAGCACCAGGGCGTGCTCCCGCGAGACGAGCGGGTCGGCGAGCAGGATGTCCGCCTGGCGGCTCCGGCCGATGATCGTGCGCTGCTTCAGGTCGTGCCGCTCGACGACCCGGTTCGAGATGACGAGCTTCAGGCAGGCCATCGGAGGCCTCGGGGGAGGTGCTGTCGGCGGCCCGGCGTCAGGCGTCCCTCGCGCATCGGAACCCCGCGAGTATCTCGCGGACGTCGGGCGGATACCAGTTCCGGAACGAGCAGCGCAGGAGCGGCCCCTGCGTCGCCCACGAGCCGCCGCGGAGCACGGCGTAGGTCCCGTCGAAGAAGGGCTGCGAGTAGTCCTTGTAGGCGTCGGGGACGAACCCCGGGTAGGGCGAGAACGTGCTCGAGGTCCACTCCCAGACGTTCCCGCCCATGTCGAGGGCGCCGCAGGCGCTCCGGCCCTCGGGGAAGGCGCCGACGGGAGTAGTCCCGAAGTACCGTCGCGCGAAGTTGGCGCGGGTCGGGGACGGCGGGTCGTCGCCCCACGGGTAGCGGCGGACCCCCCCTGTGGCCGGATCGAACGCGGCTGCGTACTCCCACTCCTCCTCCGTGAGGAGACGCTTCCCCTCCCAGCGGGCGTAGGCCTCGGCCTCGAATCGCGAGACTCCGGTCACGGGGTGGTCGAGACGGAGTGGGACGTCGGCGAACATCGTGCGTTCGAGCCAGGGCACGTGAAGGCGCACGATCTGCCTGAGTTCGACCGACATGATCCTGCCGCCAAGCCGGTTGGACGGATCGGATCCCGTGGAACTCGACGGAGCCAGGAGGACTCCGGGCCCGCGGCCCGCCCCCATCGGGAGCTTGTCGAACGGCCAGTCCAGTTGCCGAGCGCCTTCCGGAAGTCCCGCCCTGGTGGTTGCGGCGAGACCCTCCGAGTCGGCGTGCGCGGTCGGCTCAGGACCGGGGATCCAATGGACTGGGAGGGACGCTCTGGTCCTCTCCTTCCATGCCCACCCCTCCTTGGTCCAAAGCGAACTGTCGGAGTATCCCCCTCGATGCACGAACGCCCCGAAGTCGAAGTTCGTGACAGGCGCGGGGTCGACCCAGTACTCCCGCACCCGGACGGTCTTCGGCGGCCTCTCGTTGTCGTACGAGAACCATGGGCCCGGAGTCCCCATCGTGAACTCGCCCCCCGGCACGCGGATCATCCGCCGGCTCGGGTACCAGTCCGCCGGCTCGGGCGACTGCCGCCGGCGCTTCCTTTCCGGCGGCAGCAGTTGCAGGATCAGCGTCATCAGCTCCTGGTGCTGCGCCTCGTGCTCCCAGAGGAAGTCCACGATGTAGCCGTCGGCGAGCAGCGGGTTCCCCTGATCCCAGTCCGCCTCCTCGAGGAACCGCCGCGTGTCCTTCCGGATCTCCTCGGCGTAGCCCCGGATGTCGGAGAGCGGCGGCAGGTCCCCCCGCGACTCCCGCGGCGTGTGGATGTTGTCGAAGAGCCTCTCGTAGTTCGCGTCGAAGGGCGGGAGGCCCCGAAGGGTCTGCCGGATCCAGAGCGATTCCGTGTAGGCGATGTGTCCCAGGTGCCACCGGAGCGGGCTCCACTCGGGGTGGGCGAAGGCCGCCGCGGTCTCCTCGGACACGAGATCGAGCAGGCCGAGCGTCTCGCGGCGGAGCGAGTCCAGCCGCCCCTTCCAGGCCTCGATCGGCTGGGGTCCTCTCATCGCAACCTCAAGCGCCGCGAGTCGTTCCGGCCCATGACTTAGGCACTGCCGATACCCTGTTGACTCCGCATCGGCCCCAGTCTACAGTGCGCGGCCAAGGAGGGAAGTCACATGACGACTCGCAGACACTGAGGTTAGCTTCGAGCGGCCAGTAGGCCGCGAGTACTGACCGAGTCCAGGTGATTCCCGGATGGGCGGGCTCGCGCGTGCGGTCCCGCCCATCGCGCTTTAAGATTCCGCCCGTGCCGACACTCCTCCTCCTCCACACGGAGTCCCCCACCCTCGACGCGCTCGCCCGGCTGCGCGCCGAGCGCGGCCTGCCCGGGGACGCCCGGATCGTCGTGGCGGCCTCCGAGCCCCCCCGGAACGTCTCCGCGTTCGACGAGGTCCTCCCTCTCCCCGACTTCCGGGACGTCCGGGGGACCCTCGCCTCCCTCGAGACCTTCGCGGCCCGGGCGCGGGTGGACGCGATCGTCCCCCACGCCGAGTACGGCCTGCTCGCCGGTTCGCTCTTCGCGGCGCAGCGGGGGCTGCGCGCCCTGCCTCCTCTCGCGGCCCTCCTCTGCACCGACAAGGTCCAGACCCGCCGGGCCCTCGCCGCGGCCGGGGTCCCCCAGCCCCGGTTCGCCGTCGCGGGCTCGGCCGACGAGGTGCGGCGCTTCGCACGCACCCTCGGCGGCGCGGGGGTCGTCCTCAAGGCGACCGCCTCGACCATGGGCCGGCTGGTCACGCGGATCGCGCCGGACGAGGACCCCGGCCCGGCCGTGGAGCGACTCCGCGCCGCCCTCCCGGCGGCGCCCGACGTGAGGCGGCTGCTCGACTTCGCGGCGCTGGCCGGGTTCACGACGGGCTGCGACCCGACGCGCCAGTTCCTCGTGGAGGAGTGGGTCGAGGGGACCCCCCTCCAGTCCGACGGGATCATCTGGGGGGAGGAGCTGGACTTCTTCGGCGTGACCGAGCAGGTCGTCTCCCCGCCGCCCGAGATCTTCCTCGAGGGATACCAATTCCCGGCGGACATCCCCGGGGAGATCGCGGGCCGCGTCCGGGAGACGACGCGACAGGCGATCTCCGCCCTCGGGCTCCGCGACGCCGCCTTCTGCATCGAGATGAGGCTCCGGGACGGGGTCCCGCTCGTGATCGAGGTGAACGGGCGGCTCGGCGAGGACGAGGGGTTCCCCGACCTCTACCAGGTCCACCTCGGTGAGTACCCGATCGGGCGCTGGATCCGGCTCGCGGCGGGGGGGGACCCGACGTCCACGCGGAGCGGGCCGAACGGGGCCCCGCGAGCCGCCGTGGCATACGTGAGCTGGCCGAGGGACGGCTCGGTCACCTCGGTCCCGCCCGTCTCCGAGGTCGCCGCACTCGCGGCCGCGGGGATCCGGGCGGAGGTCCTCGTCGAGCCCGGGACGCGGCTCCACGAGATCTCGCACCCCGAGTCCTCGCCGCACCTCGCCTACGCCCTCGCGACGGACCCCGCGAGCAGCCGGGCGGCCGCAGCGCGCGCCCGCGAGGGGCTCGCGCGGCTCCGGGTCGGTGTCCGGGCTTGAGCGCGCGGCCCCGCGTCGTCGTCTTCGGCGCGGGGATCGCGGGGATCTCGATGGCCCGCGCCCTCGGACGGCTGGGCGCGCGGGTGACGATCGTTGCGCCGCCGTCGCGCGGGGGGCCCTCCGGCCCGAGGGGTCTCGACGCGGGCGCCACGGCCCGCGGCGCCGGGATCCTCTCCACCCAGTTCTGGGACGAGGTCCTCGCCCCGTACGCGCTCCGGAGCCTCCGGATCGTGGAGTATCTCGCCCGCGCCGGGCGGGTACACCTCGGGCGGACGGGGATGGCCCAGATCGCCCTCTCGGAACACGAGGGCCGCCATCTCGAGCGCCTCGTGCGGCTCCGGCGCGCCCTCCGCGTCCCGATCCGCGAGGGTCTCCCGGCCCCCCTCCGGGAGAGCCTGGACCCCGCCTTCCTGCGTCGAATCGTCTCGGCGACGTTTGGCGTGGAGGACTCGTGGGTGGAGGCGCGCCCCCTCTTGCGCGCGCTCCTCCGCGAGGCGGGTCCCGGCCTCCGGATCGAGGCGGGGCGGGCGGCTCGTCGGCTGGGGGCCGACCTCCGCGTCATTGCCACCGGCGCCTCGCTCGGGATCCCCGGGGGAAGGGCGCGGGAGTCGGTCGCCTGGAGCCTGCGCGCGGAGCGGGCGGCGCCCGTGATTTTCCATGTCCTCGACTCGGGGCTCTACGGACGGCCGAATGGTCCCGGGGCTGCCGTCGTGGGGGACGGCATCGCGCCGCTCCGGGGCGCGCGGGGGCACGACGCGCTCTTCGGCGGAGCCGCCCGGGTCGTCCGCCGCTGGTCCGGGCGCTGCGTGATGACGGGCGACGGCCGCCCATCCTGCGGGATCGCCCCGGACGGCCGGACGTGGCTCCTCGGCGCGCTCGGCGGCGACGGCCTCGCCATCGCACCCGCGCTCGCCGAGGACCTCGCGGCGAACGTCCTCGGGCGCCGGGGGGCGCCGGACCTCTCGGCCTTCGCGCTGGACCGGTTCTCCCGCCGCCGATAGAGTCGCGGCCCCGTGGGCGGAATCCCTCGCCGTGTCGGACTCCTCCCGGCCCTGCTCGCAGCCGCCGGCTGCTCCTACTCCCTCGGCGTCCGCGTCCCCGCCGCGCCCGAGGTCGAGGAGCGCGCGGAAGCCAAGGCGGGTCGCGCCGCTCCGCGGCTCGAGCTGACTCTCCCGGCCGAGAACCTGGGCCTGGAACTGCGCGCCCGGCTCGAGACCGTTCAGCCGGTCCGGGTCGAGGCGCGCGAGACCCGGCGCCTCCTCACGCACGCGATCGCCTTCTCGCCGGCGGCCGAGCTCGCCGAGCAGGTCGCGGGTTGGGCGGCGTCCCCGCTCCTCGTGTGCCTCCTCGGGTATCACCTCGGCTGGTGGGTCTACGGCCGCGGGCTAGAAGAAGAGGAGCGGGCGGAGCGGGGCGAGCCGTGGGGATCTGGCGCGCGCGACGCCATCGGCGAGGCGATCTGGCCTGGCCAGAACGCGCGCGCCCCCTGGTCCTGGCGCGCGCAGCTCCTCGAGCTGGACGACCCCGAGGTCGGGCCCTGGAGGCGCCGGACCCGGGAGCGCGCCGAGCCGCTCGCGGGCCGGCGGATCGAGCTGCGGGTGAACGGCGCCGAGAAGGGGGCGTTTGGGGAGACCGACGAGACGGGCGGAACGGCGATCCGGCTCGAGGCGAGCCGCGTGGGACAGTGGGAGGAGTGGACTCTCGGGGGCGTCCCGATCCCGCCGTCCCGGGGGACGGGGGACCCGCTCGTCGTCGAGGCCGAGGCGGCGATGGGCGGGTCGAGGCTCGTCGCGCGCCTCGAGGTGCCGGCCTCGTACCTCGACGCCGCCCTGCGCGCGGCGCGGGGGCGGGACGCCCTGCGGCGCTCGGGCCACGTGGCGGCGGTCCACCGGGAGCTGGCGGCGGCGTCCGAGGCGGGCGGCGCGCTCGCGGGGGCGCGGGCCGAGTGGCGGCGCGTCCATGCCCATGGCTCCCCCGAGGAGCGGGCGGAAGCCGCGGCGGCGCTCACGGCCCTCTGGCAGCGCGAGGTCCGGGAGGCCCGGTCGCGGGGGGACGAGGCGCGCGCCCTCCTCCTCGACGCCTTCGGCGAGGTGGACGTCGGGTCGCTCCGGGGGGGACCCGTCGCGGCGCCCGAGGCGACCGGGGCCACCGAAGCCCTTGCGAGCCGCATCCGCGAGGGGTCGCTCCGCGCGCGGCTCTCCGCAGCGCTCGTCGTCGCGGCGGACCCGGCCCGCTTCCGGGAGTCGGGTCCCGTCCTCGACGCCCTCCTCGAGGCGGCGGCCGACGACCGCGCCCCTGTCCCCTGCTACGCGGCGCTCCGGGTCCTCGCGTTCCTCCCCGACCCGCGGGTCCCGCTCCTCCTCGCCGGGGGGCTTCGCTCCCGCGTCCCCGAGATCCGCGAGGCCCTCGCGGTCGCGATCCTCCGCACCGAGGCGGCGCTCGCGGAGGCGGGCGCGGGGCCGCCCGACCTCGGGCCGCTCGCGGACGCCGCCGACGACCCCGGCGTGGCCCGCGCACTGGGGGACTGGACGGGCGAGAACGTCCCCCCCGGCGCCCGCTCCTGGCGCGAGTGGCTCCGCGCGTCGGGCCGGCTCGCGTGGCGGAGCGACTTGGGGCTGTTCCGGCCGACGTCCGGGCAGTGAAGGCCCGGTCCATCGCCGACGCCGCGCGCTCCCCCCCGCCCCTTCCGCCTTGATGCCCGCCTCCGCGTCCGCGTAGAATCCGCCCATCGGCGCCGCGGCGCGGCGTCCGGGAGGTGCCATGAGGCAACATTGGCTCGTGCCGGTCCTCCTCGCGGCGGTCGGGGCCCCGGTCTTCGCCCAGGAGCCCGCGCCTCCGGCCCCCGCGCCCCCGGTTCCCCCGGCCCCCGCCCCGCCGAAGCCCGCGGCGCCCGGCCCCGTCGGCGAAGGAGAGAAGAAGCCGGTGGAGCGTCCCCCGGTCGAGATCCGCGTGATCACGAAGAAGGGGGACGTCGTCTCGGGCTACGCGTTCCGTGGCGTCCTGTTCGAGAAGGAAGTGTCCGTCGCGACGTCCGCCGCCAAGGGCGGCGAGGCCAAGCGCCAGGACGCCTACGTCGAGGTGAAGGACAAGGCGGAGCCCGGCGCCGGGATCCGGGTCTGGTACGTGAACAACGTGAAGGGCTTCCTCTTCATCCGTTACGCGCAGATCGAGAAGGTGGAGCTCGGCCGCACGCTCGGCCCGGCCGAGAAGCAGGCGCTCTTCAACGAGATCGAGGCCAAGGAGAAGTTCCTCTCGGAGCGCGAGGAGCAGATCCGGCTCGAGCGGGCGGACCAGGAGCGGAAGCTCGCCGACATGAAGCGCGCGCTCGCCGAGGAGGACTTGGCCCGCAAGAAGGGCGTCCCCGTGGGCGAGGACCGGAAGAAGCGGGCCGAACTCCTCCAGAAGTTCCCGCCGAGCGAGGACACGGTGAACGGGTGGAACCAGGCCCGCAAGCTCGCCATCGAGACGAAGTTCACGCGGCTGGGGACTGTCCCCGCCGCCCAGGAGCAGGAGTTCCTGCGCGTCTACCCGGACTGGGTGAAGGCCGTCGCCGAGGCGAAGCAGGTCGGATACACGCCTCCGGCGGAGGCGGCGCCCGCGGGCGAGACGCCCCCGGCAGACGGCGCGGCGCCTGAGAAGCCCCCCGTAAGCGAGGGCGGAGGGGCGTAGGTGGGGATCCGGATCGGCATCAACGGCTTCGGGCGGATCGGCCGGAACGTCTTCCGCGCGATGCGGGGCCGGAAGGACATGGAGGTCGTGGCGGTGAACGACCTCGCGGACAGCAAGACCCTCGCGCACCTCCTGCGCTACGACTCGGTGTTCGGGCGCTACCCGGGCGAGATCCGGGCCGAGGAGGGGGCCCTCGTCGTGGACGGGCGCCGGTTGCGGGTCCTCGCGGAGAAGGACCCGGCGAAGCTCCCGTGGAAGGAGATGGAGGTCTCGTTCGCGATCGAGTCCACGGGAGTCTTCACCAAGCGCGCGGACCTCGAGAAGCACCTCGCCGCCGGCGCGCGGCGAGTGGTCCTCACCGTCCCCGCCGGGGACCCGATCGACGCGACGATCGTCATGGGCGTGAACCAGCCCGCCCTCCAGCCCGAGCACAAGCTCATATCGAACGCCTCCTGCACGACGAACTGCCTCGCCCCCCTCGCGCTCGTGCTCCACCGCCAGTTCGGGATCGTCCGCGGCCTCATGACGACCGTCCACGCCTACACGAACGACCAGAGGATCCTCGACCTCATCCACAAGGACCTGCGCCGGGCGCGGTCCGCGGCGACGAACATCATCCCGACCACGACCGGCGCCGCGAAGGCCGTGGGCGAGGTGATCCCGGAGCTCAAGGGCAAGCTGAACGGGGTCGCCATGCGCGTGCCGGTCCCCGACGGCTCGATCGTGGACCTCGTGGCCGAGATGGCGAAGGACGTGACGCCGGAGCAGGTGAACGGAGCCATGAAGGCGGCCGCCGAGGGGCCGCTCAAGGGCATCGTCCGCTACTGCGACGAGCCGATCGTCTCGTCCGACATCGTTGGGGACGCCCACTCCTGCGTCTTCGACGCCCTCTCGACGATGGTGATCGAGAAGAGGATGGTGAAGGCGGTCGCCTGGTACGACAACGAGTGGGGCTACTCGAACCGCGTCGTGGACCTGATCGCCTTCGCCGCGGGACAGGGGTAGGGGGCGGGCGACCCCATGGGCCGCCAGGCGCCACGGAAGCCCGCCGGGATGGCCGCGGGCGGCCCCGCCGCGGGGCGGTCGCGCCTCCGGACGATCGCCGACCTCGACCTCGAAGGCCGCCGCGTCCTCGTCCGCGAGGACTTCAACGTGCCCCTCGACGACCAGGGGCGGGTCGCCTCGGACCACCGGATCCGCTCGTCGGTCCCCGGGATCCGCGAGGTGCTCCGGCGGGGGGCCTCGGCCGTGGTGCTCATGTCCCACCTCGGCCGGCCGAAGGGACCCGACCCGAAGCTCCGGCTCGACCCGGTCGGCGAGCGGCTCGCGGAGCTGCTCGATCGCGACGTGACGCTCCTCCACGGCGCGGACGAGCCCGAGGTCGCGGACCGGGCGCGCGGGCTCGGGAACGGGGCGATCGCGCTCCTCGAAAACCTGCGCTTCTACCCGGGCGAGCAGAAGGGGGACGAGGCGTTCGCCGCGAGGCTCGCCGCCCTCGGCGAGCGCTACGTGGACGACGCCTTCGGGGCGGCGCACCGGGCGGACGCCTCGGTGGCCCTGCTCCCGCGCCTGCTGCCCTCGGCGGCGGGTCCGCTCCTCTCCCGCGAGATCGAAGTCCTCGAGGGGCTCCTCGACGCCCCCGCGCGCCCCTTCGTCGCGATCCTCGGCGGGGCGAAGGTGGCCGACAAGATCCCGGTGATCCAGAACCTCCTCCCGTCCGTGAACGCGCTCCTGATCGGCGGCGGCATGGCCTACACGTTCCTCAAGGCCCGGGGCGAGCCCGTGGGGGGGAGCCGGGTCGAGGAGGGCCTTCTCGACACGGCGCGCGCGATCCTGGCCGAGGCCGGGAGGAGGGGCGTCGCGGTCGAGCTGCCCAACGACCACCGCGTGGCGGACGCGTTCCGGGCCGACGCCGAGTGCCGGGTCGTCCCGAGGGTCCCGGAGGGCTGGATGGGGCTCGACATCGGACCCGAGACGGGCGAGCGCTTCGCCGCCCGGATCGCCGAGGCGCGGACGGTCGCCTGGAACGGACCCGTCGGGGTCTTCGAGTTCCTCCGCTTCGGCGAGGGGACCAAGGCCGTGGCCGAGGCGATGGCGCGACACACGGGCCTCACGGTGGTCGGGGGGGGGGACACGGCCGCGGCGGTGGAGTCCCTCGGGCTCGCCGAGCGCATGGGCCATGTCTCGACGGGCGGCGGGGCGTCCCTCGAGCTGCTCGCGGGGGAGAAGCTCCCCGGGGTCGAGCCGCTCCGGAGGGGGGCATGATCGCGCCCGCTCGCTGGCCGGGACCGGGCGTGCGGATCGCGCCCTCGCTCCTCTCGGCGGACTTCGCGCGGCTCGCGGAGGAGATCCGTCGCGTCGAAGAGGCGGGGGCCGACGTCCTGCACCTGGACGTGATGGACGGCCACTTCGTGCCGAACCTGACCATCGGCCCCCCGGTCGTCTCGGCGATCCGCAGGGCCTCGCGGGTCCCCCTCGACGCGCACCTGATGATCGCCGAGCCGGGGAAGTACGTGGACGCGTTCGCCGACGCGGGCGCCGACTCGATCACGGTCCACGTCGAGGCGGTGCCCGACGCGCCCGCGCTCGAGAAGGTGCTCGACCGCATCCGCGCGCGGGGCCGCCGCGTCGGGCTCGCGGTGAACCCCGAGACCGCCCTCGACCGGGCCGTGCCGTTCCTCGACCGGGTGGACATGGTGCTCGTCATGACCGTGCACCCGGGCTTCGCCGGGCAGAAGTTCATCGCGGAGGCGCTTTCCAAGGTCCGGGCGCTCCGGGAGAGGGGTGGGCTGGTGATCGAGGTGGACGGGGGGATCGGGCCCTCGACGGCCGCCCCCTCGGTCGAGGCCGGGGCGACGGTCCTCGTGGCCGGATCGGCGATCTTCGGCGCCCCCGACGTGCGGGCGGCGATCGCCACGCTGCGGGAACGGGCGGAGGCGGCGTGCCCAAGATCCTCCTGATCCGAGCGGGCGGGACGGCCTGGGACGAGGAGGGCCGCCTCCGCGGGACCCTCGACATCCCGCTCTCCGCCGCGGGGATCGAGGAGGCGCGGGCACGGGCGAAGGAGGCGGCCGCGTGGCGGCTGCGGGCCGTCTGGACCGGGACGGACCAGCCGGCCCGCGAGACCGCCCGTCTCGTCGCGGCCGCGGTCGGGGTCCGCGTCCGCGCCCACGAAGGCCTCCGCGAGCCGAGCCTCGGCCTCTGGCAGGGGCTCCTCAAGGCCGAGGCGCTGCGCAAGCATCGGAGGGCCTTCGCGCAGTGGGGCGCGGACCCGACGGCGGTCTCCCCGCCCGGGGGCGAGCCCCTCGAGGCGGCGGCGGCGCGGGTGGCCGGGGCCCTGCGGGAGGTCGTGGGGAGAGCCCGCTCCGCCGACGTGGTCGCCTGCGTCGCGTCGCCCCTCGCCTCGGCGCTCGTGGCATGCGCGGTGCTCGGCCGTCCCGCCCGGGAGGCGTTCGCGGTCCTCGAGGCCACGCCGGCGGTCGCGGTCCTCGATCCCGGGGCGCCTCCAGCCGGGCGGGCGCCCGCCGTCCCGCCCGCGGCCGCTGCCGTCACGCCGGCGCCGCCGGCCCCGAGGCCCCCATCCGTCGCGCCGCCCCTCTTCCCCAAGCCGGCGGTTCGTGGTGAAGTGGCGGGCGCATGAGTTGGAACTTCCCCTTCACACGCCGCAAGAAGGAGATGCCCTCGGGCCTCTGGATGCGGTGCGAGGGCTGCCAGGGGATGGTCTTCAAGCAGGCGGTGGCCGAGAAGCACCAAGTCTGCCCCGAGTGCGGCCACCACTTCACGCTGGGGGCGCCCGAGCGGATCGCGCTGCTCACCGACCCGGGCACGTTCCGGGAGTTCGACGCGGAGATCGAGGGCTCCGACCCGCTCGCCTTCGTCGCGGCGAAGAGCTACCGCGACAAGCTCGAGAAGGCGCGCGCCGGGACCGGGATGCGCGACGCGGCGGTCTCAGGCGACGCCGCCGTCGAGGGGGTCCCGATCGTGCTCACGGTCGTGGACGCGCGGTTCATCCAGGGGAGCATGGGGAGCGCGGTCGGAGAGAAGATCGCGCGGGCGGCGGAGCGGGCGACCGAGAAGATGGTCCCGTTCGTGCTCGTCTCGGGCTCGGGCGGCGGGGCGCGCATGGAGGAGGGCGCCCTCTCCCTCATGCAGATGGCCAAGTGCTCGGCCGCCCTCGCGCGGCTCCACGAGGCGGGCGGCCTCTTCGTGGGCATCCTCACGCACGCGACGATGGGGGGCTCCATGGCGAGCTGGGCGTCGCTCGGGGACGTGATCCTGGCGGAGCCCAAGGCGCTGCTCGGCTTCACGGGGCCGCGCGTGATCGAGCAGACGATCGGGAAGGAGCTGCCCCCGGGCTTCCAGCGCTCGGAGTTCCTCCTCGAGCACGGGTTCGTGGACGCGATCGTCCCGCGCGGCGAGATGAAGGCGACGCTCGCGAAGATCCTCCGCTACCTCGCGCCGAACGGGAAGCCCCGGGGCTGGGCGGCCGAGCGCCCGCGGCGGGTCGCGCTCGCCGCGGCCGACGCCTACGCCGACCCCCTCCCCGCCGTGGCGTCCGTCCCGAGCGAAGGCGCGAACGGCGGAAACGGCGGCGGC
>JAKEIC010000009.1 GCA_022614695.1 Planctomycetales bacterium
CCCGGAGGTCCGCGCGCGCGCCGCGGCGGCGGCGGGGCGGCTCAAGTCCGGGATTCCCGTCGGGGCCCTGGGGGCCTCCCTCGACCCGGCGCGCGAGGCGGACGCGCGCGTCCGCCGCGCGGTGGCCCGCGCCCTCGGGGAGCTCGGGGACCCGGCGCTCGCCCCGCTCGCGCGCGGCCTCGGGGACACCGACGCGGAGGTCCGCTGGGCCGCCGCCTACGCCCTCGGGCTCCTCGCGGACCCGGGGGCGGCGGAGGCGCTCGTGGCGCACCTCGCGCGCGAGGTGGAGCCCGAGGTCCGCGAGGCGGCGGTGGTCTCGCTCGGGAAGCACCGCCGGGCGCGCGCCCTCGACTCGGTCATCGGCGGACTCGTCCGCGCCACGGGCGACGCGGCCCCCCGGGTCGCGACGGCGGCCGCGGCGGCGCTCCTGGCACTCGGCGGCACCTCGGGGCCGACGCTCGCCCGGATCGGGCGCGCACTCGAGGCGGCCGGGCGGCTCGACGGCGCGGCGGAGACCCTCGAGGCGGCGCTCGCCGCCCACGGCGACGGGGCCGAGCCGCTCCCGGCCGCGGAGGTCCCCGCGCTCCGGGACGCGGTCGCCGACCTCTGGGCCCGCGCCGGGAAGCCCGACCGGGCCCTCGCGGCGCTCCGGAAGGCCTGGGACGAGGCCCCGACGGAGGAGCGGGCCGCCCGCCTCGCCGCGGCGCTCGCCGAGGCGGAGGGACCCGCCGCCGTCGCGGAGCACCTGGCGAAGGCGCTGCCGGCCGTTCCCGCCCCCGCGAGGGCAAAGCTCGTCGGAACGGGGACCGCGCTCCTCGACAGGGGCAGGGCCCGGGGCCGGGCCGAGGAGGCCGCGGCCGCGCTCGAGAGGCTCGCGGGGCTCGCGGGGGATCTCCCGGCCGACTCGGAGGAGGTTCGGGGGCTCGCCGCGGCCCGCGAGCGGGCCCGCGAAGCGGTCGAGGTCGGACGGTTGATCGCGATGGTGACGACGGCCGACGGCGACGCGGCGGAGCGCGAGGCCGCGCGCGGCCGGCTCCGGGCGCGGGTCGCCGCCGCGGCGGGCCCGGCGTTCGAGGGAGCCGTCGAGAGGCTCCTCACGGGACTCGGCCACGCGGGGACCCTCGCCGCGGAGGCGGAGGCGGCGCTGCGCTCGCTCGGGGAGAGGCTCCCCGCTCCCCGCGGGCTCGTGCCGCTCGCGCCCGAGGCGTCGCCGGAGGCCCGCGCCGCGGCCGCCGACGCCTGGCGGAAGGCGTGGGAGGCGCGCCAGTGAGGATCCTGATCGCCGGCGCCGGGGTCGTGGGACAGAACCTCGCGCGGCAGCTCGCCGCCGAGCGCCACGACGTCGCGATCCTGGACCAGGACCCGGCGGTCGTGAAGCGGGTGGCCGAGAAGCTGGACGTGCTGGCGGTGAAGGGGAGCGCCGGGAGCGTCGCGGACCTCCGGCGCGCGGGGCTCGAGCAGACCGAGCTGCTCGTGGCGGTCACGCACACCGACGAGGTGAACCTGCTCGCCTGCTACCTCGCGGGCGAGTCGGGAGTGCGGCGCAAGGTGGCCCGGGTCCGGAACCTCGAGTACGCGGGACCGTCCCCGCCCGTCTCGCTCGCCCCGCTCCACGTGGACCGGATCATCAACCCGGACGAGATCCTCGTGGAGGGGGTGCTCCGGATCGTCTCGACTCCCGGGGCGATCGAGGCGGCCGACTTCGCGGACGGCGAGATCCTGCTCCGCGGGTTCGAGATCCCGGCCGGGGCCCCGCTCGCGGGGAAGAAGCTCCCCGAGCTGCGGGCCCTAGGCCTCGGGTCCGCCCTCGTGGTCGGGATCCTCCGGGGCGCCGAGTTCCGGGTGCCGACGGGCGGCGACGACCTGCGGGTCGGCGACCTCGCCTACCTGATGCTCTCCCCGGCCGCGCTGCCGCGTCTCCTCGAGCTGGCGGCCCCGGGGACGGGTCCCGCGCGGCGGGTCGTGGTGGCCGGCGGGACCCTGCCGGCGGTCCTCATCGCGAAGCGCCTCGGCGACGCGGTCGAGGAGGTGGTGCTCCTCGAGGCGGACCCCGAGCGTGCCGAGAGCGCGGCGGCGGAGCTCCGCCACGGGACGGTCCTCCGCGGGGACGGGACCGACGCGGAGCTGCTCCGCGAGGCGCGCGTCGGTTCGGCCGACGTCTTCGTGGCGGCGGGCCCCCGCGATGACCAGAACCTGATCGCCGCGCTGCTCGCCAAGCGGCAGGGGGTCGGGCGGGTGATCGTCGTCTGCGGGGAGCCAAGCTACCTCCCGATCCTCGACTCGATCGGGGTGCGGGCGGCCATCAACCCGCGGCTCATGACGGTCGGCGCGATCCTGCGCGAGATCCGCCGGGGCCGGGTCCACGCGGTCCAGAAGTTCCAGCAGTTTGAGGCCGAGGCGCTCGAGGTCGAGGTGGTGGCCGGCTCCCGGGTGGCGGGCCGCACCCTCCGCGAGCTCAAATTCCCGCCCGGCTCCCTCGTCGGGGCGATCCTGCGGGACGGGGTCCTCCAGATCCCGTCGGGGGACTCGCTCCTCGAGCCGGGCTCGGTCGTCATCGTCTTCGCGCTGCCGCCCGCCCTCGAGCTGATCGAGAGGCTCTTCGCGCGGCGGGGGAGCCGGGCGACGCGCGCGCTGACACGATGAGCCGCCGCGCGGTCGCGGGGGCCACGGGGACCCTCCTCCTCCTGCTCGCGGCGACTCTCCTGCTGCCCCTCGTGGTCTCACTCTTCGCGCCGCCCGAGGGGGCCTCGGCATGGGCCGAGCGGGGCGCCTTCGTCCTGGCGGCGGCCGCGGCCACGGGCCTCGGGCTCCTGCTCCGGTGGGTCGGCCGCGAGAAGGCGGACGCCGCAATCGGCCCGCGCGAGGGCTACGCCATCGTGACGCTCGGCTGGGTGCTCGCCGCTGCGGTCGGCGGTGTCCCGTTCATGGTCGCGGGCGGTCTCGGCCCCACCGACGCCTTCTTCGAGACCATGAGCGGGTTCACGACGACGGGCGCGAGCATCTACGTGAACCCGGGGGTTCTCTCCCCGGCCCTGCTCTTCTGGCGCGCGCTGACGCAGTGGATCGGGGGACTGGGCATCGTCGTCCTCTGCGTGGCCGTGCTCCCGGCCCTCGGCGCCCAAGTCTCGACGCTCGTCCGGGCCGAGTTCACGGGGTACGGCGAGCGGCTCCGCCCCCGGATCGTGGAGACGGCGCGCCTGCTCTGGGTCACGTACCTCGCGCTCACCGCGCTGCTCGTCCTCCTGCTCCTCGCGGGCGGGCTCGGGGGGACCGACGCCGTCTGCCACGCCTTCAGCGCGATCTCGACCGGGGGATTCGGGACGAAGCTCGACAGCGCCGCCGGATTCTCCCCGTACGTGCAATGGGTCCTCGTCCTCTTCATGTTCCTCGGCGGGACGAACTTCGCCGTGCTCTACGCCCTCCTCGCCCAGCGCCGGCCGCGCCGCCTGACGGGCGACCCCGAGTTCCGTCTCTACGCGGCGATCGTCCTCGTCTCGACCGCCGCGCTCGCGCTCGCACTCCTGCTCGCCGACCCGGCGCGCCACAAGCCGCTTCAGGGGCTCTCCGTGCCCGGTGCCGTCCGGCACGCGGCGTTCCAGGTCGTCTCGGTCGTCACCACCACAGGGTTCGCGTCGTCCGACTTCGCGCTCTGGCCCGTGGCGGCCCAGGTCCTCCTCTTCGGCCTCCTGTTCGTGGGCGGCTGCGTCGGCTCGACGAGCGGCTCCATCAAGGTGATCCGCATCCTGCTCGCGGCGAAGGTCGCCGCCCGCGAGATGTGGCACCTCCTCTCGCCGCGCGCGGTGCTCCCCGTGCGGCTCGGGGAGGAGACCGTGGACCGCGACACGGTGACGGCGGTGCTGGGCTACATGCTCCTGTTCCTCGCCCTCTTCGCCGCCGGCGCGGTCCTCGTCGCCGCGCTCGGGGGCGTGACGGCCTGGGAGGCGCTCGCGGCGTCGGCGTCCTGCCTCGCGAACGTGGGCCCCGCGTTCGGCGATCTCGGCCCCATGAACTGCTACGCCGGACTCCCCATCCTCTCGAAGTGGGTGCTCTCCGCCGAGATGCTCCTCGGCCGCCTCGAGATCTACAGCGTGCTGCTGCTCTGCTTCCCGTCGGCGTGGAGGAAGTGACCCGCCGGCTAGGTCTTCCGAGGCGAGCCCAGCCGATCGGGGCGGTGGCGCGCGATCTCTCCCTCGACCATGAAGATCACGTCCTCGGCGATGTTGGTCGCGTAGTCGGCGATCCTCTCGAGGTACCGCGAGGCGGAGAGGGTGTGCATCGCGCGTTCGACGTTCTGGGGGTCCTTCCGCATCAGGTCCTGGATCGTCTGGTACATCGCCCGGTGCGTCGAGTCCACCGTGTCGTCCTGCGAGCAGATCTGGCGCGCGAGGATGGTGTTGTGGTTGACCAGGGCCTCGAGGCTCTCGCGGACCATCCGGCGCACCCGGTCGGCCATCTCCGTGAGGTCGTGCGGGACCTGCAGCGGCTCGTGGGACGAGAGGAACGCCGCGCGCTCGGCGATGTGGGACGCGAGGTCGCCCATCCGCTCCAGATCGTTATTCACCTTGAGGACCGTGATGATGAACCGGAGGTCCGCCGCCACGGGCTGGTGCAGCGCAAGAGCCTTCAGGCACTCCTCCTCCACCTGGACCTCCTTCTGGTCCATCCGGTCGTCGCTCCTCATCACCTCCTCGGCAAGGGGGAGCTTCCGCTCCACGAGGGCCTCGATCGCCTTGTCCACGGACTGCTCCACCATCGCGCCCATCGCGAGGACCTCGGTCTTCAGGTGCTCGAGCTCGCGCTGCAGGTGCTTCGGCATCCGGTCTCCTCTCGCTCCGCCCTCGTTACCCGAACCGGCCGGTCACGTAGCCCTCGGTCTGCGGGTCCTTGGGCCTCGTGAAGATCGTGCCGGTCTCGTCGAACTCCTTGAGCTCCCCGAGCCACATGAAACCGCAGTTGTCGGACGCCCGCGCGGCCTGCTGCATGTTGTGGGTCACGATGACGATGGTGTAGTCGCGCTTGAGTTCCTGCATCAACTCCTCGACGCGCCGGGTCGCGACCGGGTCGAGAGCCGAGCAGGGCTCGTCCATGAGCAACACCTCGGGCCCCACCGCGAGGAGGCGCGAGATGCAGAGCCTCTGCTGTTGCTCGGCCGAGAGCGCGAGGGCGTTCTCGGCGAGCCGGTCCCTGAGCTCCGCCCATAGGCCCGTCGCCGCGAGCGAGCGCTCGACGATCTCGGCGAGCCGTCCCCGGTTCCTCTCCCCGTGGATCCGGGGGCCGTAGGCGACGTTCTCGAAGACCGAGAGCGGGAACGGGTTCGGCCGCTGGAAGACCATCCCGACGCGCTTGCGGAGCCGCACGAGGTCCGTCTCGCGCAGGATGTCGGCGCCGTCGAGGAGCAGCTCGCCCTCGGCGCGGAAGCTGCGGATGGTGTCGTTCATGCGGTTCAGGCACCGGAGCAGCGTGGACTTCCCGCACCCCGACGGGCCGATCACCGACGTGACGCGGCGGGCCGGGATCTCGAGCGTGATCCCCTTGAGGGCGTGGAACACGCCGTACCACGCGTTCAGGCCGCGCGCGCGGATCTTCGACTCGATGCCGACGGCGCTAGCCGAAGCGGCCGCTGACGTACTCATTCGTCACGGTCTCCTTCGGGGTGAGGAAGAGTTGCGCGGTCGGCCCGCACTCGACGAGCCGGCCCTGCAGGAAGAACGCCGTGCGGTCGGCCACCCGGGAGGCCTGCATCACGTTGTTCGTCACGAGGACGACCGTCACCTCCTTCTTCAGCTCCTCGAGCGCGTCCTCGATCTTGGCGGTCGAGATCGGGTCGAGTCCCGAGCAGGGCTCGTCGAGGAGCAGCACGTCCGGCTCCATCATGAGGGTCCGGGCGAGGCAGAGCCGCTGCTGCTGTCCGCCGGAGAGCGAGAAGGCCGACATCCCGAGCCGGTCCTTCACCTCGTCCCAGAGGTAGGCGGCCCGGAGCGTCTTCTCCATGAGGGCCGGCAGGTCCGCCCTCGTCCCGTTGAAGCTCGGGCCGAGGGCGAGGTTGTCGCGGATCGTGCCCGGGAGCGGCACCGGGACCGCGAAGACCATCCCGATCCGGCGCCGGAGGCGGGCCACGTCCACGCGCGGGTCGGCGAGGTCGAGGCCGAGGTAGCGGATCGTCCCCGAGGAGCGGAAGTTCGCCTGCAGGTCGTTCAGACGGTTCAGGCTCCGGAGGAACGTGGACTTCCCGCCGCCGGCGGGGCCGATGATCCCGAGGATCTCGCCCGCGAGCACGTCGAGCGAGACGTCCTCGAGGGCAGCGTGGGTGCCGTACCAGGCCGAGAAGCCTCGGACCTCGATGACGGAATCCGCGTCGCTCACGTCTGCCGGAGCCTCCGCCGGATGCGGGAGCGGACGATCACCGCCGTGAAGTTCAGCCCGAACGTGACGAGGAGGAGGACGAGGACGGTGCTGTAGAGGATCGGGAGCGTCGCCTCCACGTCGGGCGACTGGGTCGTCATCACGTAGATATGGTAACCGAGCTCCATGAACTGGTCGTTGAGCTTCTTCGGGAGATACGGGAGGTAGTAGGCGGCGCCGGTGAACATGATGGGCGCCACCTCGCCCGCGCCGCGGGAAATCGCCAGGATCGCCCCGGTGAGCATCCCCCCGACCGACTGGGGCAGGACCACCCGGCGCATGACCTGCCACCGGGTCGCCCCCATCGAGTAGGCCGCCTCGCGGTAGCTTTTGGGCACCGCGCGCAGCGACTCCTCCGTCGCGACGACCACGGTCGGGAGGGTGAGGACCGCCAGCGTGAGCGCCGCCCAGAGGATGCACGGCTGGCCGAACGCGAGGCGGCCGCCGAAGAAGAGCGCGTCGAGGCCGCCGCCGGCGAACTGGACGAAGAACCCGAGCCCGAAGAGCCCGAAGACGATGGCGGGGACCCCGGCCAGGTTCTGGAGGGCGAGTCGGACGAGGTGGACCACCCGCGAGTCCTGCGCCGCATACTCGTGGAGGTAGATGGCCGTCGCCACGCCGAGCGGGACCACGGCCGCCGTCATGAGGAGGACCAGGGCGACGGTGCCGAAGATCGCCGGGAAGATCCCCCCCTCGGTCATCCCGACGCGCGGCTCGGCGGAGACGAACTCCCACGAGAGCCCCGGCGCCCCGTGGACCAGGATGTCCCCGAGGATGATGACGACCATCGCGAGGATCATCAGGCAGCAGAGCCCCGTGAGGCTCGTGAAGAGCCACCCGACGAACCGGATCCAGCGGCTCATCGTCCGCCCCCGCGCGAGGCGAGGCGCGACTTCCCCTGCATCTTGTCGCGGAGCCTCCCCACGTACCAATGGCCCGCGAGGTTCAGGCCGAAGGTCACCACGAAGAGGAAGGCCCCGAGGAAGAAGAGCACGTGGTAGTGCGGGCCGCCGTGCACGGCCTCGCCCAGCTCGGCCGCGATCGTGGCGGAGAAGCTCCGGAACGACTCGGTCGGGTCGAGCGACACCGTGGGGGCGTTCCCGCTCGACATGAGGACGATCATGGTCTCGCCGAACGCGCGGCCCGCGCCGAGGACGCAGGCCGCGAAGACCCCCGGCATCGCCGCCGGCAGCACCACGCGCCAGGCCGTCTGCCAGCGGTTGGCTCCCAGCGCGAACGAGCCGTCCCGGAAGACCTGGGGGACGGCCGTGAGGGCGTCCTCGGCGACGGTGTAGACGATCGGGATCACGGCGACCGCCAGCCCGAGCCCCGCCGTGATCGCGTTCAAGCGCAGCAGGAGCCCGAACGCGTCCTGGAGCCACGTGGCGAGCACCATGAGGGCGAAGAACCCGACGACCACCGACGGGATTCCCGCCAGCAGCTCCACGACGGGCTTCAGGACCTCGCGGATCCCCTGGGGCGCGAACTCGGACGTGAAGATCGCCGCGCCGAGGGCGACGGGGATCGCAAAGAGGAGTGCGACGAGGGTGACCTTGAGCGTACCGAGGAAGAGCGGCAGGAGCGAGTACTTCGGCACGGTCGAGACGGGTTGCCAGGAGAACCCCCCACTCTCGAGGGGCGCGACCATCCGGACGAGGTCCACCTCCTCGTGCACGGCCGAGGAGGTGAGGATCGGGAGCGCCTCCTTCCCCACGAAGACGAAGATCAGGACCAGCGCCGCGATGACGACGAAGGCGCTCGAGCGGATCGTCCACTCGACGATCCGCTCGAGGAGGACGCTTCGGGGCCGGAGGAAGAGGTCCTCAGCGGCTGGCGGGAGCGAGCTCATTCCACGCCTTCACCTCCCCCGTGTAGATGCCCTTGAGCTGGTCGAGGCTGATCTCCTGCATCGCGCTCGACTCGTGGACGAAGACCGCGAGGCCGTCCATCGCGACCGGGAACTCGACGGCCTCCTTCCCGTGCTTCGCCTTCACATGGTCCCGCTCTTTCGCGTTGATCGGGCGCGAGGACTGGCAGATGTGGGTGGAACCCTCGATCAGCGCTTTGATGCCCGTGCCCGAGCCGCCTCCGGTGATCTGGATCACGAGCCCGGGGTGGAGCTTCATGTACTCCTCGGCCCAGCGCTGGCCGAGGATGACCATCGTGTCGGACCCCTTCACCGTGATCGTGCTCGCCTCGGCGGGAGGCGCGACGGGGGCCGCCACCCGCTTCTCGGCGGGGATCGGGTAGTAACCGACACCCTCGCAGACCTTCTGCCCGGCCTCGCTCCTGGCCCACTCGATGTAAGCCCGCACGGCGCCCTCGGGCTCCCCGAGGGAGTAGAAGTAGAGGTATCGGCTGATGGGGTACGCGCCGGTGACGACGTTCGCGAGGGTGGGCTCGACCGCCGCCGAAGCCGCATCCTTCTTCACACGGAGAGTGCGGACGCCCTTCACGTAGCCGATCCCCCCGTAGCCGATGGCGCGGGGGTCTTTCGAGACGGCGTTGATGACCGCGGCGGTCCCGGGAAGCGTCTGCACGTTCGCCGCGAAGTCGGAGTTCCCGAGCACGTGCTCCTTGAAGTACATGTAAGTGCCCGAGTTGTTCTCGCGCCCGTAGGCGACGATCGCCGACGGGTTGCGCTGGCCGCAGCCGGAGCCGCCGGCGACGGCGACGAGGGCGAGCCCTGCGAAGGACTTCCTCATGGGGTGTCTCCTTCTGTCAAGTCCTAGAAATCCACCTGGACCCTGGCCAGCACGGCGTCCTCGCGCCGCTCGCTGCGGCCCGGGACCGTCGAGATCCGGATCCGGTCCTGGTACTGCGTGAAGACGTAGTCCACCGAGATCCGGAACCACGGCGTCGGCCACCAGTTGAGCCCGGCCGCCACCTCGGCCACGCGGTCGGTCGAGGTGTTGGTGGGCGGGGGCGAGGCGTTCTCCGGGCTCGCCATTGCCCGACGGAACGGGTGGTCACCCATGCGCCACTCGGCGGCGCGGACGGCGACCTCGATCGCCCCCGGCCCGCCGCCCGACTCGGTGAACGGCCGCTTCACCTTGGGGCGGCCGCGCGTGGCGTCCTCGCCGGTGAGGAAGAACGTGGCCTGTGCGTACCAGCCCCATACGATCGCGGTCGCCTCGACGCGGCCGAGCGCCGCCGACTGCTCCATCAGGGAAAGCTTCGCCCAGAGAAACTCCCCCTGGAGCCCGAGAGGGCCGAGGCTCCATGCGGCCTCGAGCCCGACCCGCGCCCGCGGCCCGTCGAGGAGCGCCCCGCTCGTCACGGCCGGGGCCGGAGTCGTCGCCGCCGCGTCCCAGTCGAAGAGGCGAGTGCCGGTCGTGGGCGAGGTGACGTCCGTGAGCAACACCTCGTGCTGGTTCCCGTAGGAGCCCGAGGCTGCGAGCAGGAGCCCGCGGAGCGGGCCTTCGCCCAGCGGGCGGAAAGGCATCAGCGCTAGCCGCCCCGCGACGTCCTTCTGGTCCCCGTCGTCGGAGGCGTTCCGGCCCGAGCCGTTCCAGGCGCCCAGCTCGTACTCGAGGGCGCCGCCGGCCACGGCCCCGCGCAGTGCCGCGCCGATGTCGCGTGCGGGCGCGAGCCGGTTCACGATGGACCGCTCCACGAACGCGATGAAGCGCGTGGAGGTGAGCTCCTCGAGGCTCACGGGGACCTTCCACTGGCCCGCCCGGACGGCCAGCGCCTTCCCGAGCACGAGCCACTCCCCGTAGCCGTCCTGCAGGCTCCCGGCCGCGCCTGCGAAGTCTCCCTGGACCTTGAACCCGAACCTCTCGCGGTAGGTCCCCTCGGCCTCGAGCCGCATCTGGCGGAGCGAGACCGTGTCCGACGGGGCGAGCCCGCCATCCACCGCGCGCGCGTGGACGACCGCGCGTCCCCCGATGTGGAGGTCGAAGAGCCCCTTCGCACCGACGCGGAGGCCGTCTTTGAAGGAGAGCTCCAGCTCGGCGGCCTTGTCGGGCGCCTTCGCCGGATCTGCCTCCTCGGCAGGCCGGAACTCGGGGGCCTGCGGGCGGGCCGCGGGGGCGGGCCGTGCGGGTTCCGCGGGAGCCGGCGGGGGCTCCTGCGCGCGAGCGCCGCGGGAAACCGCGAGGGCGATCACCGCACTCAAACCCGTCCCCGTCCAGCCACGGATCCTGTCTCGGATCATGCGCACCTCTCTGGGCGCGGGATCCTAGCGGTGCGCACGTGAATATGGCGTGAAGATCGGGCGAATAGCCGCTGAAGGCCGGGGCGCGGCCGAGACAGCCGCCCCGAGCCCTGGGAGCGAGACGCTGAACACGCTCCCGACGCCCGGGGTGTTCGCGAGGCCGATGCGGCCGCCGCTCGGCGTCTGCCTGATCGCGCTGCCGAGGCGGGACGTCCCCGGGGGGCGCCTTGCCCCCGCGGGAGCGCCCGGCGAGAATCCCGCGCGCCGTGGCGGCGAAGTACTGCGAGAGCATCCTCGACGCGGTCGGGCGGACGCCCATGGTCCGGCTCCGGAACATCGCGCGCGGGATCCCCGGGCTCGTGCTCGCGAAGCTCGAGACCATGAACCCGTGCGGGAGCGTGAAGGACCGGATCGCCATCACGATGGTGGACGAGGCGGAGAAGGACGGCCGCCTCCGCCCGGGGGGGACGATCATCGAGCCGACGTCCGGGAACACGGGGCTCGGGCTCGCGATGCTCGCGGCCGTCCGGGGCTACAAGTGCATCTTCACGATGCCGGACAAGATGAGCCGCGAGAAGGTGAGCCTCCTCGAGGCCTTCGGGGCGCAGGTCGTCATCTGTCCGACCGCCGTCGCGCCCGAGGACCCGCGGTCCTACTACTCGGTCGCCCGCCGGCTCCACCAGGAGATCCCCAAGTCGTTCCACCCGAACCAGTACCAGAACCCCCAGAACATCGAGGCCCACTACCGCACGACCGGACCCGAGATCTGGGACCAGACCGACGGGAAGGTCACCCACTTCGTCGTCGGGATCGGGACCGGGGGCACGGCCACGGGAGTCGGGAAGTTCCTGAAGGAGAAGAACCCGAAGGTGAAGGTCGTCGCGGTGGACCCGATCGGGTCGCTCTACTACGAGTACTTCAAGACCGGGAAGATCGTCCCGGCGGACCGGAGCACCTACCTCGTCGAGGGGATCGGCGAGGACATGATCCCCGGGACGATGGACTTCCGGTACGTGGACGACGTGATCCGCACGAACGACCGCGACGCGTTCATCGCCGCCCGGCGGCTCTGCCGGTCCGAGGGGATCTTCGTCGGCGGCTCGGGCGGGAGCGCGATCCACGCCGGGCTCCAGGTCGCGCGCGACGCGGGCAAGGGCTCCGTGGTCGTGATCCTCCTCCCCGACTCGGGCGCGCGCTACCTGTCGAAGTTCTACAACGACGCCTGGATGCGGGAGCACCAGCTCCTCGAGGTGGCCGTCGCGCTCACCGCGGGCGAGGTCGTGGCCCGGAAGACCTCGGGCCCCACGGGCGTCGTGTCGGTCGCCCCCGAGACGCCTCTCCTCGACGCGGTGGCCCTCATGAAGAAGCACGAGATCTCGCAGCTCCCGGTGCTCCGGGGCACCGAGACCCTCGGGAGCCTCCGCGAGGATCGCGTCATTGACGTCCTCCTCCGGAACCCCCACCCGGACAAGATGATCGTGGACGAGGTGATGGGGCCCCCGCTCCC
>JAKEIC010000082.1 GCA_022614695.1 Planctomycetales bacterium
GGGCGCGGGGTCGTCGGCCGGGGCGTCGGCGCCCGCGCCGGCTCCCGGGGCGGACGGATCGGGCGTCCCGCGCCCCGAGAGGGCGGCGAGCCGGTCCGTGGCCCTCCGGAAGGCGCGGCGCTCCTCGTCCGCGCGGAGGAGGTGGACCCGCGCCGCCGCGCGCGCCTCGGCCGTGGCGAGAGCGCGGGCCGACTCCTCGGCGGCCGCGAGGGCCGCGGCGATCTCGGGGTCGCCGGGCGACCTCTCCGCCCAACGGGCCAGGATCCCCTGCGCCCGCCTCGGGTCGGTGGGCGTGAGCTCGCGGGCGACGAGCAGGTCGGCCCCGCGCTCCCCCCTCTCGGCGGCGGCCCGCGCGAGGAGCACGGTCCCCGCGGCGAGGCCGAGCAGCAGGGCGACCGCGCCGAGGACGAAGGGGAGGGGATTGCGGCGCGCGCGACGGGCGAGCCGGCCCACCGGGCCGATCCGCCTCGCCGCGATCGGGTTCGAGCGGAGGAACCGCCCGAGGTCGTCGGCGAGCGCCTGGGCCCCGGCGTAGCGGCGGTTCGGGTCCTTCTCGAGGCACCGCGAGACGATCGTCTCGAGGTCGCGGCCCACGTGCGGCGCGAGCCGCCGGACCGGAGGCGGGTCGTCCGAGAGGACCTTCGCCATGATCGCGAGCGGGGTCTCGCCGTCGAAGGCCGGCGAGCCGGTGAGCATCTCGTGGAGGCACGCCCCGAGGCTCCACACGTCGGCGCGGCCGTCCACGGTCCCGAGCTTCCCGGCCGCCTGCTCCGGCGGCATGTAGGAGGGGGTGCCGAGGGTGACGCCCGGTCGCGAGAGGCCGGCCGAGTGGCCGACGTCGCGCGCGAGCCCGAAGTCGGCGAGCCGGGGCTCCCCCGAGGCGTCGAGGAGGATGTTCCCGGGCTTTACGTCGCGGTGGATCACCCCCTCGGCGTGGGCGTGGGCGAGGGCCCGGGCGATCTTCTCGGCGATCACCGCCGCCCGGTGGCCGTCGAGGGTCTCGTCGTGCAGCAGCGCCGCGACGCTCCGCCCCTCCACCAGGTCCATCGCGATCCACGCGTAGCCACCCTCCTCCCCCGCGTCGTGGACGGTCACGATGTTGGGGTGCCGGAGCCGCGCGGCCGTCCGCGCCTCGCGGAGGAACCGCGTGCGCAGCTCCGCGGGCGCCCCGGGCGCGAGGAGCTTGAGCGCCACCCCGCGGCCGAGCGAGGCGTGGCGGGCCCGGTAGACCTCCCCCATCCCGCCGCGTCCGAGGAGCGCGCCCACCTCGTAGGAGCCCAGCCGGGGCGGCGGCTTCCCCGTCTCTCCCGGCGGGACGCCCGTCGTGGAATTCTCGAAGAAGTCGGACGGGACGTCGGAGGGGACGTCGAGCGGGGCGTCGGAGCCGGACGGCCGCGGCGGCACGTGGCCCAGTCTCGCCGGGCCGGCCCGGGGCGCCAAGGGTCTTGTCGCGAACGGTCTGGCCCGGCCTCGCGGGCCGCCGCCCCCGGGTCGGTCAGGTCGTGTGGAGCGCCAGCGTGTTCGTCGCGAAGTCGGGGTAGCGGACCTCCCGGTCGTGCCGGTCCGGCTCGATCCGGTAGAGCCGGTACCCGAGCCCGCGCAGGAGATCCTCGGTCAGCCGGCGGACCGGGGCGCCCCGGTGCCGCTCGAATTCCATGAGGGTCTCGAAGACGACGACCGGGCGGTGCCGCCGCAGCGTCTCGAGGCCGCCCTGCAGCACCTCCAGCTCCATCCCTTCCGTGTCCACCTTCAGGAAGTCGAGCCGGCGCACCCCGCTCTCCGCGCAGACTCGGTCGAGCGTCCCCACGGGGACCGGGAGGCCCCGGGATCCGAGGAGACCGGCGTTCCCCGGGCTCCTGTCGTCCTCGGCCCAGGCCAGCTCCCCCGGCCGGTCGGAGAGCCCGATCGGGAACAGCACCGCGGACTCTCGCAGCCCGGGGTTCAGCTCCAGGTTCGCCCGCAGCCGCGCGACGTAGGGCGGACCCGGCTCGAAGCAGAGCACTCGGCCCCCGGAGCCGACCCTCTTCAAGAGGGCCAGGGCCACCGGCCCGACGTTCGCCCCGATGTCGGCGCAGGTGTCCCCCGGCCGGACCAACTCGGCGATCACCCGCAAGAGGCCCGGGTCGTAGGTGCCCGCGAGCATCTGGCGCTCGATCAGGTGGGCGACGTCCACGTGTACCGAGAGGTCCCCGAGGTAGTCGTGGATGACGAAGCTCCCGTCGCCGAGGAGGAGGTGCTTGAGCGGCGGGATCCGGCGCGCGAGCCCGAGCTTCAGCCCGAACGGGAGGCCCCTCCCGAGGAGCCCCAGCAGCCGCTTCAGGGTCTTCTTCATCCCCCTCGTAGGCCCGGCGCCGCCGGGAGAGGAGCGCGCCCGTCGGAGGGGGCTCGCCCTCGCACCGGCGGCCATCCTAGCGCGCCGGGGACGCGAGATGCGCTCCCCTCCGTTGGGATGGCCGATCCGGTGGTGGAGAGCGCACGCGCGAGCCTCGCGACCCGGTTACTCCGGGCGGCCCGGGCCCGCCTCGCGCGGTCGGCGTCCGTCGCTCGCCGGCCCGGCTCCGGCGCGCGCGGCGCTCGCCTTCCGGAGCGGGGAGGCCCGCGTGTGCCGGCTGCCTTAGCCGGGTCGGTGCCGGAAGAGGAGGCCCGCCCCCCAACGGAGCGGACGGCCGAGGAGCCTCTTCACCCGCGGGACGTAGCGGCCCCACAGGTAGTCGAGCGTGAACGGGGAGAACCGCCGCCCCCCGTGCTTCCGGTAGGCGCGGAGCACCTCGGGGAGGAACGCATCGGGATGGGAGAACGACTTCGTCCCGGGCACGTACCGGAAGTTCGCGAGCACCTCGGGGACCATCCTCGTCCGGAACCGGAGGATGATCCGGAGCCAGTACTCGAGATCCATGGCGTAGGCGAAGCTCGTGTCCAGGTCGCCGAGTGTCTCGTAGACCCGCCGACGCCAGAAGGAGGCCGGCTGGGAGACGCTGATCGCGTGGTCCGGGAGCCGGCGGTCCGGGTAGGGCGCGGCGAGGTGGATCCCGATCACCTCGTCCTTCTCGTTGATCCTCAGGCAGTGGCCGTGGATGAAGTCCACGTCCGGCTCCTCCGCGAAGATCTGCGCCACGCGGCGGAGCGCGCCCGGGAGGTACGTGTCGTCCGAGTTGAGCCAGCAGAGGATCTCGCCCGTCGCGCGCCGAAAGCCCTTGTTGATGGCGTCGGCCTGCCCGCGGTCCGGCTCCGAGGTCCAGCGGACGTGCGGGTGGCGCCGGAGGATCTCGACCGTCGCGTCCGTGGAGCCCCCGTCCACGACGATGTGCTCGACGTCCGGGTGGCCCCCGTCGAGCACTGAGCGGACTGTCCGCTCGAGAGTCCCGGACTGGTTGCGGGTGGGCGTGACGACGCTGATCTTCATCGTCCGTGCGGAACGAGGGGCGCTGGTATTATAGGAACGGCCCCATGAAACGCCTCTTGGCGAGAGCGCGAGAGGCGGCGTCCCTCCTCCGGCTTCGGCCCTTCGACAGCTCGACGCCCGGCGGCCGATCCCGCGAGCGCTATCGCCGGGTCGCGCTCACGGTCCTGGTCTCGGCCGGCGCCCGCGCCACGGGACTGGTCTCGATTCTGATCACCGTCCCCCTGACGGTCCACTACCTCGGGGAGGAACGTTACGGCCTCTGGATGACCATCACCTCGTTCCTCTCCCTCCTCGCCTTCGCCGATCTCGGGATGGGCAACGGTCTCCTGAACGCGATCGCGGAGGCCCACGGGCGGGACGACCCCGAAGCGGCTCGCACCCACGTCTCGAGCGGGCTCCTCATGCTGTGCGCGACGGGTGCGGTCCTCGTCGCGGGGCTCGCCGTTTCCTACCCCCTCGTCCCGTGGGACGGGGTGTTCAACGTGAGGGCCCCCCAGGCGGCGCGCGAGGCCGGCCCGGCGTTCGTCGCGCTCGTCGCCTGCTTCGCCGTCGCCATGCCTCTCGGGGTCGCCGCGAGGATCCAATCCGGCGTCCAGGAGGGGTTCGTCTCGGACCTGTGGACCGCCGCCGGGAGCCTCCTCTCCCTGGCAGCGATCGTCGCCGCCGTGGCGGCGGGCGCGGGTCTGCCATGGCTGGTCCTCTGCGCCGTGGGCGTCCCGGCCGTCGCCTCGCTCGGGAACACCCTCTTCCTCTTCGGCATCCGCCACCCCTCGCTGCGCCCCGCGTGGAGCCGGGTCTCCCGCGCCTCGGCGGTCGGCCTGCTGCGCACCGGCTCCCTCTTCGTCCTGCTCCAACTCGCGGCCGCGCTCGCGTTCGCGACCGACAACGTCGTCGCGGCGCACGTGCTCGGACCCGAGTCCGTGACGGAGTACTCCGTCTCGGGGAAGCTCTTCACGATCGCCCCGATGCTGGTGGCGTTCGTGCTCGCCCCCCTGTGGCCTGCCTACAGCGAGGCGATCGCTCGGGGCGACCTCCCCTGGGTCAGGCGGACGCTCGTGCGCTCGCTCGTCCTCGCGGTCGGACTCACGGGCGCCGCCTCGGGGATCCTCGTCCTCTTCGGCACCCCGATCCTGCGGCTGTGGGTCGGCGACTCCGTGCGTCCGGATCCCGTCCTCCTTCTCGGGTTCGGGGTCTGGACCATCCTGTCGTCCGCGGGCGCGTCCGTGGCGGTATTCCTGAACGGGGCCGGGGAGATCCGCGCCCAGGTGATCTGCGCGGGCGTGATGGCCGCCGCGGCCCTGGGGGCGAAGATCGGCCTCGCCCGGGTCGCCGGCCTCCCGGGCATCGTCTGGGGGACCGTGGCCGCCTACGCGGCGTTCACCGCGCTGCCCATGTGCTTCTACGTGCCCCGCGTCTTCGGCGTCCTCGCCCGCCGCGCGCCCGCGGTCCCGCGTCACTCGGCGGGGCCCTCCGCGGGCTAGAGCCCTTCCCGCAGCCGGTTGAGGAGCCGTCGCGCACTCCGGAAAGGCGCCCCGAGCGCCGTCCGGACGAGGTTCAGGGTCCCCACGGGCAGGCGCTCGGCGTCGAGATAGGGGCCGAGCGCCTCGCGCGCCGGGAGCCACCGGCCTCGACGGCGGCACTCCTCCCACCAGACCCTCGAGCAGAGCCGCCGGAGCAGGCGCTCCCCGCCATGCTCCCGCGCGAACCAGATCTGGGCCTGGACGTAGCGGGGACGCATGAGGTCAGCCCCCGCCCCGACGGTGATCGAATCGGGATGGTGCCGGAAGAACGCCAGCGGCTCGGGAACGAACCCGACGAGCGGGTAGTCCTTCGCGGTGAGCAAGTACAGAAGGAGATCGGGCCCGGCGCCGTGCGCCGCGAAGTCCCGGAGCGAGGGCGAGGGAATCTCCAGACGCAGGTTCTTGCGCAGGTCGGCCGTCCGGAAGAGGGCGCAGCCGGGGGAAACCGGGACGTTCCCGAAGCCCAGGGCGCGCGAGACGAAGTCGCCCCCCGGGTAAGTGCCGCCCTTGGTCCAGGCGCGGTAGAAGACCGACCCCTCCCCGGGTCGCGGACCGATCCGGGCGGCCGTGAACGCGAACCCGACGGCGGAATCGTCGAGGAACGGGATCGTCCTCTCGAGGAACGCCGGCTCGAGGGCATCGTCGGAGAAGAGGAGCTTCGCGAGCGGGGCGCGGGCCTCGGCGAGGCACCGCTCCCAGTTCCGCACGGGACCGACGTCCGAGTCGTTGCGGAATACGCGGACCCGGGGGTCACGGGCGGCGAACTCCTCGCACACGGCCCAGGTGCCGTCCGTGCTCGCGTTGTCCGCAACCACCACCTCGAGGTCGCGTAAGGTCTGGTCCAGCGCCGATCGGAGGCACGGACCGAGCAGGTCCTGGCGGTTGCGGACCGGCACGAGGACGCTCACGCGAGGGGAGCCCATGGCGAACGGCGCCTAGGCCGGCGCCCCGGGCTGCCCGAGCAGGCGGCGGAGGCCCTCGCGGACCGCGATGCGCGGCGCCCACCCGAGCCGCCGGCGCGCCTTCCGCGAGTCGGCGACGAAGACGCGCTGGTCGCTCGCGCGCGGCGCGATCCGCCGGTACGCGAGCTTCACACCGAGTTCCGCCTCGAGCCATGCGAAGAGCTCGAGGAGCGAGAGGCTGTTCTGCATGCCGCCGCCCAGGTTGAAGACCTCGCCGGCGCACTCGCCGGCGCGCTCGGCGGCCGCCACGTAGCACTCCACCGCGTCGTCGGCGTGCAGCAGGTCCCGGACCTGCTTGCCGTCCCCGGAGATCGTGAACGGCTCGGCGAGCGGCCCTCGCTTCGCCCCGAGGGCACGCTCGCAGAACCAGCCGACCCAGCCCTGGTCGTAGGTCGGGTGCTGGCGACCCCCGTACATGCTGCCGTGCCGGAAGACGACGGTTCGGAGCCCGTAGATCCGGTGGTAGTCGAGGACGTACTGGTCCGCCGCTCCCTTCGAGCAGCCGTAGGGCGAGTGGAACTCGAGCGGCTGCGACTCGTCGAGGCCCTCCGGGAAGTCGGGGAGGGTCCAGCGCGTGGCGGTCTCGACGTGCCGCAGGCGGCCCAGGTCCCCGTACACCTTGTTCGTGCTGCTGAAGAGGAGAGCCGCGCCGGGGGCCCTCCGGCGGACCGACTCGAGGACGTTGAGCGTCCCGTGCGCGTTCACCTCGAAGTCGGCCCGCGGGTCCTCGATGCTGCGCGTCATCGCGACCTGGCCGGCGAGGTGGGCGACCGCCGCGAGCCCCTCCCCGTGGCGCTCGAAGGCCGCGTCCACGTCCGCCGCCCCGCGGACGTCCACGGGCCCGTGCGTGAAGCGCCCCGCGCCGGGCGCCGCCGCCCGCTCCTCGAGCCAGCGGAGGTTCTCCCGCGACCCCCCGCGGGAGAGATCGTCGAGGACGACCACGTCCGTCCCGTCGGCGAGGAGCCGGGCCGCGAGGTGGCTCCCCAGGAACCCGCAGCCGCCCGTCACCAGCCAGCGCCCGCGCACGCCCTCACCCTCGCTCCGCCGGGTCGCCGGGGGCGGCGACCAGGGCGTCGAGCCCCTCCTCGAGGCCGATCCGCGGGACCCAGCCGAGGAGCCGCTCCGCCGCCCGACGATCGAGCACGAGGTGGTGCGGCTCGCCCGGGCGGTACGGGCGGGCCCCCGCCCGGACGAGCCCCGGGTCGGCACCCGCCCGGGCGAACACTCCCCCGACGAGGGTCCGGTGGGAGACGCCCCGACCTGTCCCCACGTTCACGACCTCGACCCCCGCCCGGGGAGTCCGCTCGGTCGCGGCCAGGAGCGCCGCGGCCGCATCCGACACGTGGAGCCAGTCGCGCACCTGCTCGCCCGGGGACATCTCGAAGGGCCGCCTCGCGCGGGCCGCGAGGACGGCGCTCGGCAGGAGCTTCCCGGCCGTGTCCCCGGGTCCGTAGAGGGGGGCGAGGCGCAGGTACCGGAGGGGGAACCCCGACTCCCGCGCCCCCGCACGGAGGAGGAGCCCGCCCGCCGCCTTGGATGCCGCGTAGGGATCCGCCGTCTCGAGGGGCGAGTCCTCCAGGAGCGGCTCCGCCGGCCGACCGTCCGGCCACGGCGCGTCCGGCAGGCGCCCGCGGCCCGCGTACTCGAGGCCGGTGCCCGCCGCAACCGCGAGGCGCACCTTCGCCGAGACGGCCCGCCGCAGCCACGGGACGACGGGCCCCACGTTCGTGCGCAACGCCTCGTCCCAGTCGCGCGCGGGTCCCGCCACGCCCGCCGCCGCCAGGTGGACCCAGGTCTCCGCTCCCTCGAGCAGTCGGAGCGCCGCGCCGTCGTCGGCCAGGTCGCCGGGCACGGCGCGCACCTGCGGGGCGCGCCATCCGGCCGGGATCCGGCTCGACGTCCGGACGAGGGCCCGCACCTCGTGGCCCGCGGCGCAGGCCCTCTCGACGAACGCCCGCCCCAGGAAGCCGGTCGCCCCGGTGACGGCCAGGATCAAGCCGGACCCCTGCGCGACCGGACGAACGAGCGGATCTCCTCGGCCACGAAGGAGCGCATGCTCTCGGAGAGGCCGGGGTAGACGCCGACCCAGAACGTCCGCGACATGACGAGGTCCGCGTTGCGGAGTTCCCCGGAGACCCGGAATGGGGCCGGGCCGCCCGCCCGGGCCGCCTCGGCGCGAATCTCGGCGAGGACCGGCTGTCGCGCGAGGTTCCCGGCGAACAGCATGCGGGTCTGGATCTTCCGCGACTCCAGGTGCTGGACGATCTCGTCGCGGGTGAATGGCGCGTCCGGCCGCACCGTGAGCACGAACCCGAACCAGCTCGGGTCCGAGCCCTCCGTCGGCTCCGGGAGCCAGAAGACGTCGGCGAGATCCGCGAGCGCGTCGTGGAAGTACCGCCAGTTCGCCCGCCGCGCGGCCCCGAAGCCGTCCAGCTTCTCGAGCTGCGCGAGCCCCACCGAGGCCTGCAGGTCGGTCATCTTCAGGTTGTAGCCGAGCTGGCTGAAGATGTACTTGTGGTCGTAGCCCTCGGGCAGCTCCCCGAGCTTCCAGCCGAAGCGCTGGCCGCACGTGTTGTCCACCCCCGGGGCGCACCAGCAATCCCGGCCCCAGTCCCGGAGGCTGTCCACGAGTCGGTCGAGGACGGGGTCGCTCGTGAGCACGGCGCCTCCCTCCCCGGTCGTCATGTGGTGGGGCGGGTAGAAGCTGAGCGTCGAGAGGTCCCCGAACGTCCCGGTCTTCCGCCCCCGGTAGAGCGAGCCGGCGGCGTCGCAGTTGTCCTCGACGAGCCAGAGGCCCCGCCGGCGGCAGAGCGCCAGGACTGCGTCGAGGTCGAAGGGATTCCCGAGCGTGTGGGCGAGCATCACGGCCCGGGTGCGCGGCGTGACCGCCGCCTCGAGCTGGGCGGGATCGGCGTTGTACCCAGGCAGCGTCACGTCCACCAACACCGGCACCAGCGCGTGCTGCAGGAGCGGGAACACCGTCGTCGGGAAGCCCGCCGCCACGGTCAGGACTTCGTCGCCGGGCCGGAGCCGCCGGTCCGCAAGCCTCGGGCTCGTGAGCGCCGCCACGGCCAGGAGGTTCGCGCTGCTGCCGCTGTTCACGAGCCGCGCGTGGGGAACCCCGTACCAGCGCGCCAGCTCCCTCTCGAACCTCTGGTGCCAGTGCCCTCCCGTGAGCCAGAACTCGAGCGAGCTGCGGACGAGGTTGACCATCTCGGCCTCGTCGTAGACGCGGCCGGCGTACTTCACCGGAGTCTTCCCGGGCTCGAATCGCCTGGCAGCCTCCACCCGCCGTCGGGCGATCTGCCGCACCCGATCGAGGATCTCGTCGGTCAGCCGGCTCTCGGCGTCGGCCTCGTCCTCGCGGCTCACGGGCTCCCCCCGAGGTAGTCCCGGATCTGGCGCACGCAGAGGGCCCGGAGATCCGCGGGCGGCGCTCCCCGATGGTGCGCCTGATACCACTCCACCGTCCGGCGGCAGGTCTCCGGGAGGCCCCACCGGGGCCGCCAGCCGAGCCGCGCGCGGGCCTTCTCGACGCTCAGCCGGAGCCGCCGCGCCTCGTGGGGGGCCCCCGGCTCGGGCCGCTCCTCCCAGGTCCCCCCGCCCCAGGCCTTGAGGACCTCCTCGACGACGCGGAGGACCGGGTGGACCTCCTCGGCGAGCGGCCCGAAGTTCCACGCCTCGCAGAAGTCGCCGGGCCGGTCCGTGCCGACGCCCGCCAACCGCGCCCCGAGGAGGAGGTAGCCCCCGAGGGGCTCGAGCACGTGCTGCCACGGCCGGACGGCGTCCGGGTTCCGGACGGGGACGGGTCTCCCCGCGGAGAGCGCGCGCATCGCGTCGGGGACGATCCGGTCGGGAGCCCAGTCTCCCCCGCCGAGGACGTTCCCGGCCCGCGTCGAGGCGACCGGGACCCCGTGGCGCGGGAGGACCTCCGGCGGGAAGAAGCTCCGCCGCCAGCCGGCCACCACGAGCTCCGCGGCGGCCTTGCTCATCGAGTAGGGGTCGTGGCCTCCGAGGCGCTCCGTCTCGGCGTAGGGCTCGAGGGTCTCCCGATTCTCGTAGCACTTGTCGCTCGTCACGACGACGACCGCGCAGCGTAGCCCTTCCCGGCGCACGGCCTCGAGCACGTGGGCGACCCCGAGCACGTTCGTCGCGAGCGTGCCGACGGGATCGGCGTAGCTCCGACGCACGAGCGGCTGCCCCGCGAGGTGGAACACATAATCGGGGGCCGCCTGCCGGAGCGCCGACTGCAGCCGGGGGAGGTCCCGCACGTCGGCCTCCACGTGGCGGCAGGCCTCGCTCACCCCCGCCGCTTCGAAGAGCGACGGCGTCGTGTCGGGGGCGAGGCCGTAGCCCGTCACGTCCGCCCCGAGGTCCCGCAGCCACAGCGCGAGCCAGCCGCCCTTGAAACCCGTGTGGCCCGTGACGAACGCGCGCCGGCCCCCGTAGGCGGCGCGGAGCTCCGGGGCGCCCGGCGTCGTCATGCCCCTCGCCACACCTTCCAGGGCGCCCGTCGGGTCACCCACATCTCGTTCAGCAGCTCGTACTCCCGGAGAGTGTCCATGGGCTGCCAGAACCCCGGGTGCTCGTAGGCCGCCAGTTGCCCCTCGCGGGCGAGCCGTCGCATCGGCTCCCGCTCGAAGACCGTCCGGGGGTCGTCGCCGATGTAGTCCCAGATCCGCCGGGAGTCGCAGACCAGGAACCCGCCGTTGATGAGCCCGCCGCTCGCCTGGGGCTTCTCGTTGAACTCGGTCACGCTTGGCCCGTCGAGCAGGATCTCCCCGAACCGCCCCGGCGGACGCACCGCGGTCACCGTCGCGACCCGTCCCTGCTCGCGGTGGAACGCGACGAGGCGGCCGATGTCCACGTCCGCCACGCCGTCCCCGTAGGTGAGCAGGAAGAGGCCGTCGTTCTCGACGTACCGCCGGATCGCCGCGACGCGGCCCCCCGTCATCGTCTCCTCGCCGGTCTCCGCCAACGTGACGGTCCAGTCGTCCTCGCCCGTGGGGCCGTCGTACCGCGCGGCCTCGGGCTTGCCGAGCCGGACCACCACGTCGGTCGTCATCGCCCGGTAGTTGAGGAAGAACTCCTTGATGAGCCAGCCCTTGTAGCCGAGACACAGGACGAACTCGGAGACGCTGTGGTGGCCGTAGATCTTCATGATGTGCCACACGATCGGACGGTCGCCGATCGGGAGGAGCGGCTTCGGGACGGGTTCCCCGGCCCCGCGGATGCGGGTCCCCTTGCCGCCGCAGAGGATGACGGCCTTCACGACGAGGGGAGTGTAGCCTCGCCGAGCGCCGTCGGGAACAGGCGTACAATCCCCGTCCCCTTGGCCGGCCCCGCTCCGAGCCCCTCGCCGAACCGGGCCCGGCGCGTCGCGCTCGGGACGGCCGCGGCGGTCGTCGCGCAGGGGCTCCAGGTCGCGTCGAGCCTCCTCCTCGTCCCCCTGGCGCTCCGCCACCTCGGCCGGGGGGGCTACGACCTCTGGCTCGCGGTGGCCCAGGCGGCCGCCTACCTCTCGCTCGCCGAGCTGGGGCTCGGGGGCGCGGTCCAGAACGTCGTGACGGAGGCCCGGGCACGGGGCGACGAGGACCGGGCCGCGCGCGCCGTCTGGACCGCTGCCGCCGCGATGGCCGCCGCGGGGCTCCCGCTGGCGCTCCTGGGCGCGCTCGCGCTCCCCGCGCTCCCCGTCGAGAGCCTCCTCGCCACTCCCCCCTCCGACCCGGGCGAGTTCCGGCTCGCCCTCGGGCTCCTGGTGGCGCTCTCGGGCCTCCGGCTCCCCCTCGGCGCCGCCGTCTGGGGCGCACACGGGCTCCAGGAGGGCTACCGGGTCCACGCCCTCGTCGGGCTCGTGCCGGTCGCGACGCTCGCGGGGGCGGCGGCCGCCTTCGCCGCGGGGGGAGGCCTCGTCCCGTTCGCGGCCGTCGCGGGAGGGGCCCAGACTCTGGCCCTCCTCGCCGTCGCCTGGGACCAGCGCCGGCGCTGGCCCGCGCTCCGCGGGGTCCGGCCGCGCCTGGACCGTGCGCTCGTCCCGGTGCTCGCCCGGGGCTCGCCGCCGTTCGCGGTCCTCCAGGTGGCCGCGCTGCTCGTCTCGCAGAGTCAGGTCCTCCTCCTCCTCGGAACGCTCCCGGCCGGCGAGGCGGCGCCTTACGTGCTGCCCGCGCGGCTCTTCGCGCTCGTCCACGTCGTCGTCGCCGCCCTCCTGGGGACGCTCTGGCCGACGCTCCGCGACCTCCACGCCCGCGGAGACCGCGACCGGCTCCGGGAGGTCTACGCGCGGATCGCCCGCCTCGCGGTCGGGGTCTCCGCGGGCGGTGCGGCGGCGCTGCTCGCCTTCGGACGGCCGCTGCTCGGCTGGTGGGTCCCGGCGATCCCCTACCCGGGGACGGTGCTCATGGCGCTTTTCGCCCTCCACGCGCCGCTGCTCGCCTGGAACACGTGGCACGCCTCGATGGCGTCCGCCCTCGGCCGTCCGGGGGCGCTCGCGACGGTGGCGGTGGTCGAGGCGGGCGCCTACCTGACGGCGGCGGCGCTGCTCGTGGGCCCCCACGGCCGCGAGGGGCTCGGGATCGCCCTTCTCGGGGCCGCCCTCCTCCCGACCGGGCTGCTCCTCCCGGCGCTCTCGACACGCCCCC
>JAKEIC010000083.1 GCA_022614695.1 Planctomycetales bacterium
GGGAGACCCTCGAGGGGCTCAAGAGCCATCCGAACCGGACCGCGCTCCTGATGGCCCTGAAGAGCGCCCTCCAGATCGGGCCCGGCGCCCTCGCCGCGTTCGCGACCGGCGGGCTCGGCGCGAGCCTCCTCGCGTTCGGGGTCACCGAGCGCGCGATGAAGCTGCTCCTGGACGGGCTCGGCGGCCGCGTCTACCTGGCGAGGCTCCGCTCCGAGTTCCTCGACGCGCGCGGGGCGGCGTTCGGGAGATTCCTCGAGGAGCGGATCGGCGGGCCCGTCGCGGCCGCGACGCCCGAACCTCCCGCGGCCGAGGCGTTCGCGGCGGCCGAGGCGGCGCTCGAAGGGCTCGGGAGGGCGGCATGACGTCGCCGACCCCGACCGCCGCGGCGGTCTCGACGATCCTCTCCTCCCTCGACTCGTTCCTCCGTGCGGCGCGCTCGTGGGAACGGGTCGTGACCGAGCGGCCGGGGCTCCTCGCGCGCGCGGCCGGGCTCGCCGACCTGCGCGGGGCCGCCTCGGGCCCGCTCCGCGTGCTCCTCGTGGGCGGGACCGGGGCCGGGAAGAGCACGCTCCTGAACGCGCTGGCGGGGGCGGACATCGCCCGGGTCTCGGCGGCCCGGCCGACGACCCGGGAGTTCACCTGCTGGCACCACCGCGAGACCGCCCTCGACACGCTCGGGCCGGCCGTCCTCGCCGGGGCGGTGCCCCGGCCCCACGACCGCGAGGCGCTCCGGGACAAGATCGTCGTGGACGCGCCCGACTTCGACTCCGCGGTGCGGGAGAACCGGGACCTCCTCGCGCAGGCGCTCGAGGTGGCCGACCTCGTCGTCACGGTCGCGACCACCGAGAAGTACCTGACGCGCGAGCTGTTCGCCCTGCTCTCGGAGCGGCGGGTGGGGCGCGAATTCGTGTTCGTCTTCAACAAGACGGACCAGCTCGACCCGGCGGACCTCCCCCGCGTGCTCGGGGACCTCCGGGGGGAGCTCGCGGCGGCGGGCTTCTCGGGCGCCCGGGTCCTCGCGCTCTCGGCCCGGAACGCCCTCCGGAACGCCACGGCCGAGGGCGAGTTCCCACAGCTCCGCCGCATCCTCGAGGAGGAGCTGGACCGCGCGCGGATCCGGGCGATCAAGAGCCGGAACCTCTTGGCGCACCTCGAGGCGCTGCTCGGGCGAGTGGGCGAGCTGCTCCCGGCGGACCCCGCCGCGGCGGTCGCGGCATGGGAGGCCGACTGCGCCGCGGCCCACGGCGACTTCCTCGACGACCTCGCGCGACGGCTCCTCGCGGGGCTCGAGGCGGACCGGGAGGTGCGGAACCTCGCCTCGCTCACCCTGGGGTCGTCCTTCTCGTTCCTCTACGGGGTGGCCTCGTCGCTCGCCTACGCTCTGCGGGCCGCCGTCCGGCCGGACTACGCGCGGCTCCGGGGGACGGGCCGCGAGGCGGCGCGGGAACTCCTCCGGGGCAAGGGCGGTTCCGCGGCGGCGGCGGCCGAGCAGGCGGAGCTGACGCTCCGCGCCCACGTCCACGGGGGGGCCCGGAGGGGCCTGGCGCGGGCCGCGCTCGAGGAAGCTCTCGCGCCCGCCCGGCGCCCCGAGGCGCTCGCCACGCTCCTCGAGTCGGTGGAGGAGAGGCTCGCGGAGAGGCTCGACGAGGCGTTCCGGGCGGCGGCGGCGGGCCGCCGCCAGAGGCTCGCCAACCTGGCGCTGAACCTCCCTCCGGGCGGCTTCTCGGCCTACGTCGTCGGGCGCCTCGTCCTCGACTACGCCCAGGGCACGACGATCCCCGTCTTGAACTTCCTCGGCGCCTCCGGCGCGCTGCTCGCGGCGCTGCTCGCGGCGGAGTTCTACGTGGCCGAGCGCCTCTACGTCTCGCGCGCCGCCGACCGCTGCTTCGCGACCGTGGCGGGATTCCTCCGCGGCGAGGCCGAGGCGGGCGTGGGGGCGCGCCTCATCGAGGGCGTCCGCGCGGCCGCCGAGGCCGCCCGCGCCGAGGCCGCCGAGGTGGCCCGCCTCAGGGCGGCGGCGACGACGCTCCGCGAGCCGGCGGTAGCCTAGCTTCCGTCCGCCCATCAGGGCCGAGTCCGGCGTCCAGCTCCGCCTTCGGACTGGAGACGCCCGCCCAGCCCAGGGGGTCCAAGTCCACCGCCGGCGCCTACCCCTCCGCCACCTTCCCGCCGTTATCCGCCCAGAACTTCTTCATCGCCTCGCGGGCCTTGCGGCACTGTACGGGGATTTGGCCGGTCACCATCGGGTTCGCCCCATCCACTTCCGTAGGCATCTTCTCCGCCAGATCCTGCCCCAGGATGTCCTTGATCAGCTCGATGGTGTGGAAGCACAGGTTCATCTCCTTCTCGCCTTCCATGGTCAGTCCCGTGAGGTAGTTCAGCATCGTGGAGATCGCCGCCCGGCCCATCTTCTTGATGTCGGCCTTGGCCGGCTCGGAGATGGCCGGGTCCTCGTCCGCGACCTTGGAGACCAGATCCTTCGCCCGGGCCCCCGCCGGGTCCTCGACGAAGAGGATCTCCTTCTTCTTCGACTTGGACTTGGAGGAGGCCTTCTTCGTCTCCTTCTTCTCGCCGCCGCCGTCCTCCGCCTTGGCCGTCTCGGTCTTCTTCTCGGGCTCGGACGCTTTCGCATCCGCTGGCTTGGTCCCAGACGAAGCCTCGGCGGTCTCGTCGGTCCGCTTCCCGCCCTTCTTGGACTTCTCCGGCGGCGGCCCCCCACCCGAGAACGCGAGGAAGGCGAGGAGCCCGACGACGAGAACCCCGCCGCCGATCGCCGCGACGATGAGGCCCGTGTTGCTCTTCCGGGGCGCGGGCCCGCGGCCGCGCCGGCCCTCGTCCTCCTCCTCGCCCCGGCCCCGCATACGGCCCGAGCCCGGGCGGCCAGGGCGCCCGCGCCGGCTCCCCCGCTCCTCCTCCTCTTCTTCGCCGACGGGCGCCGCGGCCGCCACCGGCGCCGCGGCCGCGGCCCGCCGGCCCGTGTCGCCCCTCTTCGCGACCGCGGTCGGGGTCCGGTCGTCGGCCCGGGGCGGTCCCTCGGCCGCGCCTACAGCCAGCACCTCGCCGCAGTTTGCGCCCCGGCAGCGGAACTTGGTCCCGGGCTTCATCTGCGAAACGTTGTAGCGCGCCCCGCACTTCCCGCAGACCATCGAGTCGGCCATGGGTCCTCCTTAAGGCTCGTGTCGAAGTGACTGACGGTCGCTGCGCGGGCGGCGGGGGCGCATCCGCGTCGTTGCGCCTCCGTCGGCGTACCTCTCCGCCGGTACGTCTCGTCGGCGGCGCCTCGCCGCTGCACCCCCGGCGCTCCGTGCAACTCCATCATTCATTTCGACACGAGCCCTTACTTCCCCCCGAGAAGTCCTCGCTCCCTCATCACCCGCTCCATCGTCTCCCCGATCCGGGAAGGGCTCTCCGAGATCGCCGCTCCGGCGGCCCGGAGCGCGTCCACCTTGTCCTTCCAGGCTCCAGAACCCCCGGAGATCACGGCCCCCGCGTGCCCCATCCGGCGTCCCGGGGGCGCGGCCGCCCCCGCGATGAAGGCGACGACCGGCTTCTTCACCTCGGCTCGGATCACCTCGGCCGCGTCCTCCTCGGCCCGCCCGCCGATCTCGCCTATCATCACGATCGCCTTCGTGGCGGGGTCGCCCTGGAAGAGCCGGAGCGCGTCCACGAAGGACGTCCCCGACACCGGGTCGCCACCGATCCCGATGCAGGTGGACTGGCCGATCTTGCGCTGCGTGAGCTGCCAGACGGCCTCGTAGGTGAGGGTCCCGCTACGCGAGACGACCCCGACGGGCCCCGGCGCATGGATGTAGCCCGGCATGATGCCGATCTTGCACTGCCCCGGCGTGATCACGCCGGGGCAATTGGGGCCGACGAGGCGCGTCGGGCTGCCGCGCAACGCCGCCTTCACCCGCACCATGTCGAGGACCGGGATGCCCTCGGTCACGGCGACGATGAGCTTCAGCCCCGCGGCCGCGGCCTCGAGGATCGCGTCGGCCGCCCCGAGGGGCGGCACGAAGATCATCGTCGCCGTCGCGCCGGTCTCGCGGACCGCCTCGGAGACCGTGTCGTAGACCGGGACCCCCTCGGCCGTCTCGCCCCCGCGGCCCGGGGTCACGCCTCCCACGAGCCGGGTCCCGTACTCCCGGCAGCCGCGGGCGTGCAGCCCCCCGAACTTCCCCGTGATCCCCTGGCAGAGGACCTTCGTGTCATCGTCCACGAGGACGGGCACGGCTAGCCCTTCCCCCCACCGGCGGCGGCCACGGCGAGACGGGCCCCCTCGTCGAGGCTCGCGGCGGTCTTCACGGAGAGCCCGGAGCCCGCCAGGAGCTTCCGGCCCTCCTCCACCTGGTTCCCCTCGAGCCGCACGACGAGGGGGACCTTGAGCGAGACCTCGCGGAGGGCGGCGAGGATCCCCTCGGCGATCACGGCGCAGGACATGATCCCGCCGAAGATGTTCACCAGGACCGCCCGGACGCGCGGGTCCCCGAGGAGGAGCTTGAACGCGGCCATCACCTGGTCCTTGGACGCCCCGCCGCCCACGTCGAGGAAGTTCGCCGGCCACGCTCCGTGCTGGCGGATCACGTCGAGGGTCGCCATCGCGAGCCCGGCCCCGTTCACGAGGCAGCCGATCGTGCCGTCGAGCTTCACGTAGGAGAGGCCCGTCTTCCGCGCCTCGGTCTCTGTCGCGTCCTCCTCGACGAGGTCGCGCAGCTCCTCCAGTTCCGGGTGGCGGGCGAGCCCGTTCTCCTCGAAGGCCATCTTGGCGTCGAGCGCGAGCGGGTCCCCCGACTGCGTAATGACCAGGGGATTCACCTCGACGATCGAGGCGTCGGTCTCTCGGAAGGCGCGGGCGAGGGCGGAGAGGAGGCTGGCGCACGAATTGGCCGTCTTCCCCTTGAGGCCGAGCCCGAATGCGAGCCGGCGCGCCTGGAAGGCGCGGAGCCCGTCGAGCGGATCGAACGCCTCGCGCAGGATCTTCTCGGGGCTCTTCTTGGCAATCTCCTCGATCTCCACCCCTCCCTCGGCGCAGGCCATCATCACGGGGACGGAGAGGGTGCGGTCGAGAGTCACCCCCACGTAGTGCTCGCGCGCGATCGCGCAGCCCTGCTCGACGAAGACGCGGCGGACGACCGTCCCCTGCGGCCCGGTCTGCGGCGTGACGAGGGGCTTCCCCAGGATCTGTCGCGCGAAGCCCTCGGCGTCGGCGGCCGACTTCACGACCCTGACCCCGCCGGCCTTCCCCCGCCCGCCGGCGTGGATCTGGGCCTTCACCGCGGCCACCGGCCCGCCCAGGTCCGCGAACGCCCGACGCGCCTCCTCAGGGGTCGTGGCGACGATCCCCTTCAGGGTGGGGACCCCGAACCGGCGCAGGACCTCTTTCGCCTGGAATTCGTGGATCTTCATCCCGTACCGCGCTTCCGCGGGGGCCCGGGGACCGCGGAAGCGCAGTCCGAGATTATATCTACCACCTACCGGCCGGATGACACCGACGGCAGGTGAACGCGTCGTCCTCCTCGAGGACGTTCGGGAGCGACGGCGGCTTCGTCCCGTTCCCGTGCGAGAGGCCGTTGTGGCAGGGGCTGCACCTCGCGCGGCCCAGGTCGGAGCATCGCAGAGCCTCGCCGGACGGGGTCAGGAGGGCATCGGGGATAGTCGCCCCCCCCGCGAAGCTCCGCGCCCGGGCGGTCCTCTCGAGCCCGTGCGCGACCATCGCGTGGCACCGCGCGCACCGGAGCGGCTCCTGCGAGAGGGGCCGGTGCGCTTCGCCGTGGCAGCGGGCGCAGGACTCCTGCGCGCCGAGGTGCCCCGAGTGGTTTGTCCGAAGCCCGATCGGGGCGAGGCCCAGGGACGGGCGGGCCATGCCCCCGAGGTCCCGCAGCGTCAGCTCGTCCGTGAGCTTGTTGTGGCAGCCGCGGCAGGTGACGTCGGGGACCCGCACCAGGGGCGGGTGGTGCGGGGAGAGCGGGTCGTCGAGGACCGTGAGGCGGAGGTGCCGGAACCCGTGCCACCGGCCGACGACCTCGCCGGAGGCTCCGGAGTCCATGTGGCACTGGACGCAGGCGACGAACCGGTGCGCCGAGGTGCCGTGGCTCGAGACGAGGTCCTGGTGGCACTGGAGGCAGAAGGAGTCGGCGTGGGTGGGATCCCGGACCCCGACGGGCGCGGCGATCGCCACGGCGGCGGCGAGGGCCGTGGCGGCGGCGCCGACCCCGAGGGCGCGGCGGCGTGTCACGGCGACGTCCTCGGCGCCGGCCGGGCGCGGGCGAGGGCGAGCGCCGCGGCGAGGGCGAGGAGGAACGCGGCCGGAAGGGAAGAGAGAGTCGGGAGGTCGTCCTCGTGGCGGACGGTGGCGGCCAGCGGTCCGGCGAGGCCGGGGAACCGGAAATCCTCCTGGAGAGAGGAGAACTGCGCGAGGGCGTTCTCGGCGGCCCGGAGCCCGGCGCGCGCGACGGGGACCTCGAGGCCGCGGGCGTCGGCCGGGGGCAGGCGCCTCTCCCGGCCGATCGCCTCGGCGAGGGCGCGGAGCGGACCCCCTCCCACCCACGGAGGCTCCCGGTGGGCGAAGCTCGCCCCGTGGATCCCCGTCTCGTCCACGCTCACCACAGCCACGATCGTCCCCGTGGGCCCGTCGGCGCGCCCGATCACGTTGTGGTCGCCCGACTCGAGCCCGCGGGGAAGGAACGGGGGGAGACCGTGGAGGCCCCGGACTACGGGCTCGCCGCGGCCCGCGTGCGCGCCGAGCCCCAGGGGGACCGCCGCCCCCGCGAGGAGGGCGACGCCGAGGCCCAGGGCGGCGCGCGGCGAGCGGATCGCGAAAGCCCTCCGCGCCGCGGCCCCCACCCACCACGCCCACAGCCCCCCGAGGATCCAGAGCCTCCAGGAATCCTGGATCCCGGCCGCGAGGAGGGCGAGCAGGGCCAGCAGGACCCGCGGCCCCGGAGCGCGGACGATCACGCGTCCTCCGGCGCGCTCTTCCGCACGACCGCGGCGACGGCGTCCACGTACTCCCGCCCCACAAGGCCGTCCCCGAGCGCCGAGGCGAGCGCCGCGCCGAGCGGCCCGGCGGCAGGCCCCTCCGTCGGCAGGGCCGCCCGGACCTCCTCCTGCATCTTCCCGAACATCCGCGCGAGAGGGAGCCGCAGGTCGCACCGCAGGTTGCACGCCCCGCACCGCAGGCACGCGAGACCGCCGTAGAGGACGAACCGGGACTTGTCCCCGCTCGCGACCGCCCCGGCCAGCTCGTCCTGCGCCGTGATCCCGGCCGGGCAGTGCTCGAGGGTCGTGTTGCAGGTCCGGCAGTGGCAGCAGTAGAGGGCCGACGGGTGCGTCGTCGCGGCCGTGGCCCCCGCCGCCGCCGCGAGCGCCGCGACGGCGAGCCCCTCGACGAGGCGGACCGGATGGCCCGGATCGGGGGTCGTGTCGTCGGCCACGCCGCGATTCCACAGGCGCGAGGGGAGGGGGTCAAGCTCCGGTTGACGCCGCCCGCGCGCCCGCCGTACCCTCGCGCCCGATGGCCGATCGCCTCTCGCACCCGGTCCGGGCTCCTCGGGGCCCGAAGAAGACCTGCCGCACCTGGGCCGCCGAGGCGGCCAAGAGGATGCTCCTCAACAACCTCGACCCCGAGGTGGGCGAGGACCCGGCGAACCTCGTCGTCTACGGCGGCTCGGGCCGCGCCGCCCGCTCGTGGGACTGCGTGAACGCGATCGTGGCCACGCTCGAGACGCTAGCCCCCGACGAGACGCTCCTCGTCCAGTCCGGCAAGCCCGTCGGGGTCTTCCGGACGACGCCCGACTCGCCCCGGGTCCTCATCGCCAACTCGAACCTGGTCCCGCGCTGGGCCACCTGGGACGAGTTCCGGAGGCTCGAGGCCCTCGGGCTCATCATGTTCGGCCAGATGACCGCGGGCTCATGGATCTACATCGGGACGCAGGGGATCCTGCAGGGGACCTACGAGACATTCGCCGCGGCCGGCCAGAAGCACTTCGGCGGCTCCCTCGCCGGCCGGCTCGTCGTGACCGGCGGGCTCGGCGGGATGGGCGGGGCGCAGCCCCTCGCGGCCACCATGGCGGGCGCGGCGTTCCTCGGCGTCGAGGTGGACCGCGAGAGGATCGAGAAGCGACTCAAGACCCGCTACTGCGACCGGGTGACGGAGTCCCTGGACGAGGCCCTGCGCTGGGTCCTCGACGCCAAGTCGAAGAAGCAGGCCCTCTCGGTCGGGCTCGTCGCGAACGTTGCCGACGTCCTGCCCGAGCTGGGGAAGCGCGGCGTCATCCCCGACCTCCTCACGGATCAGACGAGCGCGCACGATCCCCTGGCCTACGTCCCGAACCGGATCTCGCTCGCGCAGGCCCGCGACCTCCGGAAGCGCGACCCCAAGGCATACGCCGCCGAGTCCTTCCGGACGATGGCCGAGCATGTCCACGCGATCCTAGCGCTGCGCGCGCGCGGCGCCGTCGCTTTCGATTACGGGAACAACCTCCGCGGTCACGCGAAGGAGGCGGGCGTCGCGGACGCATTCGACTATCCCGGTTTCGTCCCCGCCTACATCCGGCCCCTCTTCTGCGAGGGCCGCGGCCCCTTCCGCTGGGCCGCCCTCTCCGGGGACCCGGCCGACATCGCCAGGACGGACGACCTCGTCCTCGAGCTGTTCCCGGAGAACGAGCCCCTCGCCCGCTGGATCCGGCTCGCGCGCGAGCGGGTCGCGTTCCAGGGCCTCCCCTCGCGGATCTGCTGGCTCGGGCTCGGCGAGCGGGCCCGGATGGGGCTCGCGATGAACGAGCTCGTCGCGAAGGGCGCCCTCCAGGCCCCGATCGTGATCGGCCGGGACCACCTGGACTGCGGCTCGGTCGCGTCGCCGAACCGCGAGACCGAGGGCATGCGCGACGGCTCCGACGCGATCGCCGACTGGCCCCTCCTGAACGCGATGCTGAACGTGGCCTCCGGCGCCTCCTGGGTCTCGATCCACCACGGGGGCGGAGTCGGGATGGGCTACGCGATCCACGCCGGGCAGGTGATCGTGGCCGACGGCACGCCCGAGGCCGCCGCCCGGCTCGAGCGCGTCCTCACGAACGACCCGGCCACCGGCGTGGCCCGCCACGCCGACGCGGGGTATCCGGAGGCCATCGCGACGGCGAGGGAGAAGGGCGTGCGGATCCCGATGGCCCCGCGGTCCCCGTGAGGGCTCCCCTCGCCGCCCTGGCCCTCGCCGCCGGCTGCTCGACCGCCGGCTACGCCCCCGCCGTCCCGGACCCGGTCCTCGGCACCCTCGCCGTCCTCGACGACGCCCCGCCCCCGGACGCACCGGTCCCCGTCGCCGTCGGGATCTACTTGGACCCCGACGCGCGCGGGATCGCCTACGCGAAGGCCCGCGACTCGGGCCGCAACAAGTGGATCTACCTCCCTCCCTCGGGCCGAGACGAGATCCGGGCCTCGGACGTCCGTCCGCTGCTCGTCCGGGACGGCGACGAGGTCTTCCTCTTCGCGTATGCGCGCGACGGCCGCCACTCGGAAGGGATCCGGGCCCGGGTCCCCATGGGCGAGCGAAGTCTCCGCCTCGGGCCAGCGGGGGCGATCCGGGGAAGAGTCCTCCACGGCCCGAGCGGGGGTCCCCTTCCCCCCGACGCGCGCGGGAGGCGCGGCGAGGTCGCCGTCTCGCCTCCGGGCTCCCCGTACGCGGTCCGCTCCGTCGAGGACTTCCCCTCGAGGCGCTTCGGCGCGGCCCGCGGCGAGGGCGGCGAGTTCCTGATCGAGGGCGTGCCGCCCGGGCGGCACCGGGTCGTCGCCGTCTTCCCCTTCCGCGCGCTCGAGCGCCACGCCGCGGGGGCGCGCGCAGAGACCGTCGCCGAGCGCTACGGCACGCAGGTGTTCGAGCTGCCCTGGGCCGAGGCCGAGGTCGAGGTCCGGGCGGGGGAGGTGGCCCAGGTCGAGCTCGTCGTCCCGAGCCTGGCGGAGGCGCGGGAGCGCTGCCGGCGCCTCGCGGCCGAGGCGGGTTGGCCGCTCGAAGACCACGCGGGCGCGTGCGAGGACCCGGATGCGGAGATCGAGAGGAAGCTCTCGGGAGGAGGCGGCCGATGAAGGTGGATCCCGAACCGGGAGGCGGCGCCCGGGTCGTACTGACGGCGCGCGAGGTGCTGCTCCTCCGCACGGCTCTCGAACGGGCGAGCTTCGTGGACACGCCCGTCCAGCTGCAGGGGCCGACTCTCGACTTCGCCGAGAGGCTCCTGAAGGCGCTCCCCGTCCCCCCAAGGTAGGATCCGCGCGTGCCCGAGCCCTGTGACCTCCTCGTCAGGAACCTCGCCGAGCTCGTCACGATGGCCCCCGGTGCCCCGGGCCCCCTCCGCGGGAAGGTCCCCCCCGAGGCCCTCGGCCTCGTGGCCGGCCCGGCTGCGGTCGCCATCGGGGGCGGGAAGGTCCTCGCCGCGGGACCCGAGCGCGACGTCGCGGGCGCCTTCTCGCCGCGCGAGACTCTCGACGCCGAGGGGCGGGTCGGACTCCCGGGGTTCGTGGACCCGCACACCCACCCGGTCTTCGTCGGGACCCGCGAGGACGAGTTCGAGAGGCGGCTCGCGGGCACGACCTACCAGGAGATCGCCGCCTCGGGCGGCGGGATCCGGTCCTCGGTGCGGAGGCTCCGCGCCGCGCCCCCCGAGGCCGTCCGGGCCGCCGTGCGGGCGCACCTGGATTCCCTCCTCCTCCACGGGGTCACGGCCTGCGAGGCGAAGTCCGGCTACGGTCTCTCCCTCGAGTCGGAGGTGAAGAGCCTCGAAGCCCTCCGCGACGTGGCGCGCGACCACCCGGTCCGGGTCGTCCCGACATTCCTCGGCGCCCACGAATTCCCGGACGAGTTCCGGGAAGACCGCGAGGGCTACGTCCGGCTCGTCGCGGAAACCATGATCCCGGCCGTCGCGCGGGCGAAGCTCGCGAGGTTCTGCGACGTCTTCTGCGAGAGCGGCGTCTTTGACGCCGCTCAGTCCAGGCGGGTGCTGGAGGCCGCGGCCCGCGCCGGGCTGGGGATCCGGCTCCACGCCGACGAGTTTGCGCCGTCCGGGGGCGCCGAGCTGGCCGCCGAGCTGCGCGCCTCTTCGGCCGACCACCTCGGCGCCGCCACCGACGTGGGGCTCGGGGCGCTGGCGCGAGCCGGTGTGACGCCCGTCCTCCTCCCGGGGACTGCCTTCTTCCTTCAGATCCCGCCGCCCAAGGCCCGCCGGATGCTCGACCTCGGCCTCCCGGTCGCGCTCGGGACCGACATGAACCCCGGCTCCTCCATGACGTCGTCCCCGCAGCTCGTCTGGACCCTCGCCTGCGTCCTCCTCCGGATGACGCCCGCCGAGGCGCTCGCCGGCCTCACGGTGAACGCGGCCCACTCCCTCGGCCTCGGCTCCGAGTGCGGGCGCCTGGCGCCGGGCTACGGCGCCGACCTCCTCCTCCTCGACGTCCCCTCGTGGCGGTACGTCCCCTACCACTTCGGGGTGAACCACGTGGACACGGTCGTGGCGGGCGGCCGCGTGGCCGTCCGGGGCCGGCGGCGCATCTAGCGCTACTTCACCCTCACCATCGCCCGCTCCGTCCTCTCGTTCCCGGCCGCGTCCATGGCGCGTACGAAGACGGCGTGGTCGCCGGGCGCGAGCGCCCCGAGCGCGCAGCGGAACGGCTCCTCCTTCGAGTCGTAGAGATCGTCCTCGGCGGCGGCGAGGGAGAACGGGCCGCCGACCCCGCCCACCGAGAACTCGACCTTCACGATCGGGCTCGCCGAGTCGCTCGCCCGCCCCCGGAGCACCCAGCGGCCCGGACCGCCCGGCGACTCGGACCGGAGGTCCAGCACCGCCGGGTGGTTGTTGTCCACGACGATCGGGCGCGACTCCCACTCGGCGACGAGCGCGCGCTCGGGGGTGTTCCCGGGCGCGTCCCTCGCCACGATCTTGAGCCGGTAGATCCCCTCGGGCAGCCGCCCGGTGTCCCAATCGAAGGGGGGCTTGTCCACGGGCTTCTCCGACGCCTCGATCCAGCCCGCGTCCCCCTCCATCCGGTAGAAGACCCGGACCTCGAGGGCGTCCCCGTCGGGGTCCTGCGCCTTGAACTGGATCTTCTTGACCGGCTCGCGCTCGACGTCGGACAGGCGGAACGTCGCCTCGCGCTTCTTCTTCCCGACCTGGACCTCCGAGATCGTGGGCCGCTGGTTCTCGGGGAGCAGCGTGATCGTCACGCGGTCCACCCACGAGCTCGCCTCCGGCCCGAACTGGACCCGGTACTGGATGTAGCGGTTCGGGGGGCAGCCGACGGCCCCGCCGCTCCGGTCCCCCGCCGGCGACGCCCACTCGGACCAGGTCGCGTCCGGCTTCGCCGTCGCCCCGCTCCGGGTCTGCAGCTTCGCGGATCCCGCGCCGTTCCAGGAGACGCGCCCGAACCTCGCCCGGACCTTCGCGTCGTGGACCTCGGAGAGGAACGTCCCCCCGAGCCCGCTCCCCACCAGGTGGAGCTTCCCCGGGCCGCCGCACCCGATCGCGCGGAGGCCGTCCTTCCCGGCCCCGAGCGCGAGCACCTGGCCCTCCTTCAAGTCGAAGACCACGTGGGCCTGGGCCTCCGGGCCCGGGACGATCCGGAACACGCGCCCCTCGCGCCCGCCCGCCACGTAGACCCCGCTCTCCTCGTCCGGGACGAGGCCCAGTATGTAGTTCTCCTTCAGGTCGAACACCTGCTCGATGCGGGCCGTCCCAGACGCTCCCGCCTTCCAGGGGTCGAGCCGGTACACGGCCCCCTTCAGGAGCTTCTTCAGCGCCGCGTCGCGAGTGCCGGTCGTCGTCGAGCCGTCGGCCCCCTCCTTCGCGAGCGCCGTGGCGAGGGTCTCGGCGAACTCCTTCTGGTCGAACTCCTTCTGGGGCGAGTTGGCCCCGATCCAGAGAGAGCCCCCGTTCCGGACGATGGAGCGGACCTCGCGGTCGGGGAAGTCGAAGACGACGGCGACCTTGCCGGAGGGGTCGCGCCGGAAGAGGAGCCCCTTCTCGGCCGAGCCGAAGAGGAGGGAGCCGTCCTCATCCAAGCAGAGGCTCACGATGTTCTTCTCCTCGGTGTCGTGGACGAGCGAGACGTCGCCGCCCGGCCCGATCTTGTAGACCTTCCCCTCGGGCCCGGTCCCCGCGTAGACGTTCCCGGCCGCGTCCGTGGTCAGGGCCCAGACGTAGGGGTCCGGGAGCTGGATCGTCGTCTTGGCGCCCGCGGCCCCGCCCGGGACGACCTTGTAGACCCGGCCGCCGGGGAAGGTCCCCACGAAGACGTTCCCGGCCGCGTCCGCGGCGAGCGAGGTGAACGCGATGTCGCCCGCCTTGAGCATCTTCTCGCGCTCGGCCTTCTCCTTCTCGGCCTTCTCTTCCTTCGGGTCCTTGGGGGGGTCTTTGGGCTTCGCGGCAGGCTTCTCGGGCTTCTCGTCCTTCCCCCCGGCCTTGTCCTCGTCTTTGCCCCCAGCCTTCTCCTCGTCCTTGCCCCCCGCCTTCTCATCGCGCTTCTCGCCCTTCTTCTCTTTTTCCTTGTCCTTGTCCTTGTCCTTCTCCTTCTCCTCTTCCCCCGGCGCCCCTTCGAGGAGCTTCGCCGGTCCCGCCCCCCGGACCGCCACGAGAGCCGCGGGACGGCCGGTCGCGACCAGGAGCCCGCCCTTCGGGTCGGCGGCGATCGCGAAGACCGAGGCGCCGCCCACGTCCACCAGGGACGTCGCGCGGCCGGGGAGGAGCCTCCCCGGGTCCGCGACCACGCAGCCCTCCAGCTCGCCCTTGCGGAAGTCCTCCGCGGTCGAGGTCTCCCACACCAGCGCCTCGCCGGCCCGCACGAGCCCGGCGAGCGCGAGGGCGAGCCCGGCGACGGAGGAGGCGACGAGGATGCGGCGCATGGGGAGTCCTTTCGAGGAGAGGTGAGCCGGCGCCCGGCGGCGCCGGACCGGGGCTATCGCTTCGCCGGCAGCACCTCGAGGGAGGCCTGGCGCGTGCCGAACACGACCCAGTCCGTGGGCGTCCCGGGCGACACGACCGCGGACGACACCAGCCGCGCGCGTCCCCCCGACTCGTGCGGGGGCATCAGCGCGGCGAGCCCCGAGGCGGGCAAGTCCCGGTAGACCTCGCCCTTCACCTGGAGTCCCATCTCGGGTCGGGCGAGGATCGCGTAGAGCGCGTCGGACCGGAAGCCGTCCTGCGCGCGCAGGGCCCGCAGGAGCCCCGGGACGTCCTCGGGGACCGGCGCCACCCGCGGCACCGAGGCCCCCGTCCCGACGGTCACGGTGTAGGAGCCGGGCGGCAGGTCCTCGGGGACGGTGAAGGTGACTTCTCGGAACGCGACCGGCTTCGCGAAGGGCTGCAACTCGACCCGGTACGTGACCGACTCGCCCGGCCGGACCCGGGACCGCGACGCCTCGAGCGTCACGAACCGGGCGGTGCGGATCTCGTGGATCACCTTCATCGAGAGATCCACCGACTCGAGCTTCACCTTCTTCCAGGGGTTCCCGAGGACCGCCGAGAGCGGGAAGAAGGTGGTCCAGGGGAGGGTCGAGAACGTGTCCCCCTCGATGTCCGTGATCGTCACGGGCTCCTCGCCCACGACCTTGAACGTGAGCCGGGTCTCGACCGCCGTGTCCCCCATTCCCTGCTCGGCCGCGTCGGCGCAGTCCATGCCGACCGTGCGGGCGAGCATCGGCGTGAAGAACTCGTGCTGGACGACCTTCGAGTGGTAGCGCATGCGGCGGCCGGTGCGCGCGTTCTCGACGCTCACGTCCACGGGGACCATCGGCGGCTCCCGCCCGAGGACTCCCGCGATGCACGACGGCCGGTCCCCCGTCATCGCCCCGGCGACCCGGAGGGGAGACCCGAACTTGAACGAGCGGCCGAGGCTCGCGAAGACGTCGTGGATGACCGCCGTGGTCATCGGCATCTCGTGCTCGCCCCCCGAGAAGAACGGGTGGCCGAAGCCGAGCACCTGGCGCCGGGCCGGGTCCACGTAGGTCACGGTCCCGATGGCCGTCATGTCCACGTCTCCCGTGGCGAGCTGGACCCCGAGCGCCGCGCCGGGCTCGAGCCTCGTCTCCTCGGCCTCGGGCCGGCCGGCCGCCGCGCCGCCCCCGCGCATCGGGACGATCCCCCAGGGCTCGAGCGACTCGCGGAGCGCCGCGAGGCCCCTCTCGGTGAGCCCCGACACGACGAGCGGCGTCGCGATCGGCCGCGCGTCCCACTCGCCCGGCGTCCCTCGCGGCCGCGGCGCCGCGCCGGGCGCCCACTCGACGGCCCTCTCCGACTTGCGGTCCCCGTCCAGCAGCATGCTCTCGATGGGCGTGACGCCTCCCATCGGGTCCTTCGGGAAGGACCAGCCGTAGGCGACCGCGCCGATGAGCTTGTCCTCCACGTAGACCGGCGACCCGCTCATGCCGCCGATGATCCCGGTGTGCTCGAGGTTCTGGCCGGAGAACCGGATGAGGATCAGGTCCTGGCGCGGGAAGAAGTTCTTGAGGATGTCCACGACGGTGACGTCGAAGCGCACGATCTGGGTGCCCTTGAGGACCGTGAGCCCGTAGCCCTTCATCCCCTGGCGCAGCTCCTCCACGCGCAGGATGGGCACGGCCGGGGCCGGCAGCGCCAGAGGCTCGTCCCCGTCCGAGCGGGCGCTCGGCGCGAGGGCGGCGGTGAGTGCCAGGGCGAGGGCGAGGGGCGGGAGAGGCCGCATGAGCACCTCCGGACGGGACCTTCCTCGAGGGGACCCGATCACCGATCGGGCGAGGAGGACGCTAGCACATGGGGGGGCAGGGCTCAAGTTTCCTCGGCGCCGTGGGCGCCGCGGGTCCTTATCTGAAGTGGCTGGCCTGTGTCCACCCCCTCACGTGTGTTCGCCGGTTTCTGGTCCCATCTTCATGGACGATCTTTGGCGA
>JAKEIC010000084.1 GCA_022614695.1 Planctomycetales bacterium
AGGGACCGGCGGCCGCCCTGGCCACGGCCCTCGAGGAGTGCCGGGCGCGCTATGCCTTCGTCGTGGGCTGCGACATGCCCGACCTGGACCGGGACTTCGTGCTCTTCCTCGTGGCGCGCGCCGGACGCTCCGCGGCGGTGGTCCCCGACGGTCCCGGAGGCCTCGAGCCTCTTCACGCGGTCTACCGCCGGGACGCCGCGGCCGGCCTCCGGGTCGCGCTCGCGGGCGGCCTCAGCGCGCTGCGGGACGCCGTCGCGACGCTCCGTCCCGACCGCGTGACCGCCCGGGACTACGCCCACCTCCCGGGAGCGGCGGCCTCCCTCCGGAACCTGAACACCACCGAGGAGATCGAGGCCCGGCTCCACGCCGGAGGCGCCGCGTGACGGCCGCGGAGTTCCTCGAGCCGGTCCAGGCCGACCTCGCGGCGATGGAGGACTTCCTCGCGCCGGAGCTGCGGCCGCAGGAGCGCTTCCTCGGCGAGTACCTCGCCCACGTCTCGCGCTACCGGGGCAAGAGACTCCGTCCCGCGCTCGTCTTCCTCGTGGCCCGATCTCTTGGGCGCGTCACCCCGGACCACGTCCGGCTCGCCGCCGTGGCGGAGCTGCTGCACACGGCGACGCTCGTCCATGACGACATCCTCGACGCCGCCGCGATCCGGCGCGGAAACCCCACGGCGCACACGGTCTTCGGGACCGAGCAGACGGTCCTCCTCGGGGACTACCTCTTCGCCCGGGCCTACGAGCTGGCCTGCCGCGGGTCCGAGCCCGAGATCGCCGTCTTCCTCGCCCGCACGGCGCAGGCCATCTGCGTCGGCGAGATGCTCCAGATCCGCAACCGCGGGAACCTCGAGATCGGCGAGCCCGACTACTTCCGGATCATCGAGCAGAAGACCGCGGCGCTCTACGCGGCCTGCGGCTTCATCGGCGCGCATTACGGGGGCGGCGGGCCGCGGGAGAGCGGGGCCTTCTCCGAGTTCGGCCGCAACGTGGGGATCGCCTTCCAGATCGCCGACGATCTCCTGGACCTCACGGGGGATGAGCGAGTCCTCGGAAAGACCCTCGGCACCGACGTGGGGAACGGGAAGCTCACGCTCCCCCTCATCCGGATGCTCGAGGTGCTCCCCGCCGGGGAGCGTGCTCGGGTGCGACAGGGGCTCCTACGGAACGGGCACGACGGGCACGCCGGACACGACGGGCCGCCCGGGTGGAGGGCCCTCCTCGGCTCGACCGGCGCCCTCGACTATGCCCACTCTCGCGCGGGCGACTTCGTGGCCGCGGCCAAACGCGCGGTAGGGAGCCTCGGGGCGATCCCGCTCCGGGAGAACCTCGAGGCGTTCGCCGACTTCGTGATCTCGAGGAACGCGTAGGAACCCGCGCCTCGGGGTTTCCCCGACGGCCCGCGGGGTTCCGCGCGGCTTGAGGCCGGGTACGGGGGTTGCTATACAGATGCGGTGCCAGACGTGACCACGGCGACCGCCACTCTCACCCCGACGGGCCCGCCGGCCCACATCCTCTTGCTGCGACGGACGTTCCGGCCGACGAGCTCGCTTCGCATGGCCGTCGTCCTCATGGCGACCCTGATCTCGGTCCTGGTGGCCGCGCTTCTCTACGAGGGCGAGCGCGGGACGGCCGCCGTGAGGAAGGCGGTCTACGGCGCCTGGTGGTTCGACCTCCTGCTGGGGCTCCTCGCGCTGAACATCTTCTCGGCCGCGGCAGTGCGGTATCCCTGGCAGAAGAGGCTCACCGGGTTCGTCATCACCCACGCGGGGCTCCTCGTCCTCCTCACCGGCTCCTTCGTGACCCGCCACTTCGGGGTCGAGGGGCGCGTGCGACTCCCCGAGGGGGCCGCGACGGCGCAGATGTTCATTCCCGAGGAGTTCCGGATCACCGTGGAACTGCCGACCGGTGAGCGCCACGTCCTGCGCGAGTATGAGGCCGCCGGCCGGGTGGGGAAGGGGCCGATCGCGCTCGGGGCCTCGGGTTTCGCGCTCGGCGTCGAGGAGCACCTCTCCGGAAGCGGGTGGGAGGAGAGGTTCTCCGAGGATCCGGCCGGGAAGGGGCCCCCGGCGCTGCGGGCCACCCTGCGCGCGCCGATGTTCGGGCGGCGGGACCTCTGGCTCCTCCCGACGGTCCCCGGCCGCGAGGAGGCCCCGCTCGGGCCCCTGACGGTCGTGTCCCACGATCTCCGGACCCCGGAGGAGGTCGAGGAGTTCCGCAGGGGGGAGACACCGACGGGGCGGTCCGACCCGAGGGGGTTCGCGAGGGTGCGCCTCCCGAACGGCGAGGAGAGGCGCATCCGGGTCTCCGAGGCCCTGGGGAAGCCCTACGACCTGGAGGACGGGGTCACGCTCTCGATCGGGACGGTGTACGAGAGCGCGAAGGTGGTCGAGAGGCCCGACGGAGACGGCAAGCCGCGGATGGAGCTCGTCGAGGCCCCGGGCGGGATCCCCGCGATCGAGGCGACGATCGCATTCGCGGACGGCGCCGAGCCCCACGTCGGATACCCGGAGTTCCCGGAGTTCCAGGACATGCCGAGCCTACGGGGGCATGGGGAGAAGAAGGGCCGCGGGTATCGGGTCCGGTACGAGCCGCCCCGGCAGCGCGCCGAGGGGAACGTCCTGGCGCTCGCGCTGGCGCCGGGGGGCGAGGTCCTCTACCGGATCGAGGATCCGAAGGGACGGGCCGACGGCAGGGCCCGCCCCTTCCCGGCGAAGGAGGAGATCGCGACGCCCTGGGCCGGGATGACGGCCGAGCTGAAGTCCGTGCTGCGCTCGGCCCGCCGGGAGCCCCCCGCGCTCGTCCTGGACGAGGGGCCCGAGGGTCACGGCTACCCGGCCTTCCGCCTGCGCCTCACCGGCCCCGCGTTCGACGCCGCCGGTTGGGTCCGCTTTTCGGAGCCCGCGGTCCTCCACCACGAGGCCGGCCACGCGCGCGCGAGCTACGACTTCGAGAGGCGTCCCCTCGGCTTCGGGCTCCGGCTCCTCGACTTCCGCAAGGGGAACTACCCGGGGACGGACAGCCCGGCCTCGTTCGAGTCGGACGTGGCCGTGGACGACGCCGTCTCCGGCCGCGCGTTCCGGCAGACGATCCGGATGAACGAGCCCCTGCGGCACGGGGGGTGGTCCTTCTACCAGTCGAGCTACGAGACCCATCCGGACGGGGCGGAGTACTCGATCTTCCAGGTGGGCCGAGACCCCGGCTTCCCGCTCGTCGCGGCCGGGTCGGTCTTGATCGTGTTCGGGGTATTCACGATGTTCTACCTGGTTCCGTACTTTAGGATGGGGAAACCATGACCCGGCCCGCCAGGATCGTGCCTTCGCTCGCGGCGGCGGCGGTCGCCGCGCTCGTCCCGGCCCTGAGGGCCCCCGCGGCCCTTGCCGACGACGCCCTGGAGCCGCTGCGCGCCGTGGCGGTCCAGGACGGGGGCCGGGTGAAGCCGCTCGACGTCTTCGCGCGCGAGACGGTCCGAATCGTGACCGGGCGCGCCTCGTGGCGCGGTGAGGAGCCGCTCGAGACCCTCCTGCGGTGGCTCGCCGAGCCGGCCCGCACCCACGAGGAGCCGCTCCTCCGCGTGCGCCACCTGGAGCTGCGCGCCCGTCTGGCGCTCGGCGGGGAGGAGTACCTCTCGGCGAGGGCGCTCGAGGGGAACGCGGCCTTCTGGGAGATCCTGAAGGCCGCGGCGGCGAAGAGGCGGGCGGAGGAGAAGCTCGACCCGCTCGAGTCCCGCGCGGGGGAGCTGCACGGGGCCTACGCGCGCCTGCGGGAGATCGTGACGGGCGGGGCGCCGCGGGTCGTGGCGATCCCGCACGGCGAGGAGGGGGCCTGGCTCACGGCGGCCGAGGTCCTGGCGTTCTCCTCGCCCCGGGGCGCGCACGGCTCCCCGAGCGGCCCGGACGCGGGGCTCCCGGACCTGGAGGCGGCGGCGCCGATCGGCCGGGCCTACGAGACCCTGCTTGCGGCGACCCGCGCGGGAGACCGCGCGGCGCTCGGGGACGCGGGGGGCGCCTTCGCGTCGGCCTGCCGTGCGGTCGGCTCCTCGGGGGATCCGCCCCTCCAGCCCCCGCTCGCGGACCTCCGCCGCGAGGTCCACTACTTCCGGGCCGACCCCCTCGGCTGGGCCCTCTGGGGCTATCTCGCGGGGCTCGCCCTGCTGGCGGCGACCACCCCCGTGCGGTCCCGGGCCGTCGCGCTCCTCTCGGGCGCCCCGGCCGTCCTGGGACTCGGCCTCCACGCGTACGGGATCGTCCTCCGGGTCCTCATCTCCGGCCGCCCGCCGGTGACGAACATGTACGAGTCCATCATCTGGGTCGCCTTCGGCGCGGCGCTGTTCGGGGCGCTCTTCACGGCGGTCCAGCGCGTGCGGCTCTACCTCCTCGCCGGGTCGGCGATGGCCTGGCTCGGGCTCTCGTTCGCGAAGGCCTCCCCCCTCACGCTCGACCCCTCGATCTCGGCCCTGGTGCCCGTGCTCCGGAATAACTTCTGGCTCTCGGTGCACGTCCCGACCGTCACGCTCTCCTACGCGGCGTTCGCGCTCGCCATGGGGCTCGGCCACGTCGTGATGGGTTTCGCGCTGTTCAGGCCCGAGCGCGAGGAGACCCTCCGCCGCCTCTCGAACTACGTCTACCGCGCGATGCAGGTGGGCGTCCTCCTCCTCGCGGCGGGGACGATCCTCGGGGGCGTGTGGGCCTACTACTCCTGGGGCCGGTTCTGGGGCTGGGACCCGAAGGAGGTGGGGGCCCTCGTCGCGCTCCTCGGCTACCTCGCCGCGCTGCACGGCCGCTTCGCGGGGTGGTGGCGCGACTTCGGGCTCGCCGTCAGCTCCGTCCTCTCCTTCCAGCTCGTCCTCGTCGCGTGGTACGGCGTGAACGTGCTCGGGGTCGGGCTCCACTCCTACGGCTGGAGCACGGGCTCGCTCTGGATCCTCGTGGGGATCGCCGCGGCCGAGGGGCTGCTGTGCCTGCTCGCGTTCGCGCGGCTCCGCGCCCGGCCGCCGGCGCCGCCGCCTTCCGCGGCGCTCTGATGCCCCTCCCCCGCGTCACCCCCGAGATCGGCCACGCCGTGAAGGCGGAGCTCGAGCGCACGCCCGGGAACCAGTACGTCGTCTCGCTCCTCGAGCGGCTCGAGAAGGTGAACCCCTGCGTCGCCGAGTTCGTGAGCCAGATGGCGCTCCGCCACCAGGACCCGGTCATGGTCTCGACGGCGGCGCTGCTGGTCTACCGGCTGCTCGAGTCGCAGTCGGAGGCGGATGAGATGAAGGCGCAGTTCAAGCCGGGGTCCTAGCCGATGGCCCGCCCCGCGACCTCCCGAGCCCGGCGGCACGCGCGGCCGGCGGCCCCCGCCCCGGCCCCCCGGCGGGCGGAGGAGTCCCTTCTCTCCGCGGCCCTGGACGGCCTCGAGGAGGAGCTCCTCGTCGTGGACCGGGAGGGCGTCGTGCGTGTCTGGAGCCGGGGGCTCGAGACCCGGGTGGCGCCCCGCTCCGAGGTGCTCGGGAAGCCCCTCGAGGAGGTCCTCCCGCGCTTCGCCCGCGAGGAGCTGGGCGTGGACTGGGCCGCACGGATCCGGCAGGAGGTCCTCGGGGCCGGAGAGACGATCGTCATCCCGCGCTACCCGCAGCGCACGGCGAAGGGGGAGCTGCGGCTCTACGACGCTCGCGTGGCGCCGCTGCTCTCGCAGGCGGGCGCGGTCCGGGGGGCGGTCCTCTCGCTCCGGGACGTCTCGGCCGGGGCGCAGCTCGAGTCCGAGACCCTGCGGCACGCGCAGACCGCCGGGCTCGCGACCCTCGGCGCGAGCGTGGCCCACGAGGTGCGGAACCCCCTCAACTCCATCGCGATGAACGCGCAGCTCGTGAAGGAGGGGCTCGTCGCCTCGAACGAGCCGGCCGCGCGCGAGCTCGCCGAGACGGCATCGCTCATCGAGGAGGAGACGCGGCGCCTGAACAAGGTCGTCACCACGTTCCTCACCTACGCGCGTCCCCCCGAGATGCGCCTCGAGCCCGGCGACCCGAACGGGGCCGTGCGGAAGGCCCTCCGCCTCCTCGAGGCCGAGGCCCGGAACGCGCGGATTCGCGTCGCGCTCGACTTGGGCGCCCTCCCCGAGGTGCCCCTCGACCGCGAGCACCTCGCGCAGGCGCTCTACAACGTCCTGCTGAACGGGATCCAGGAGCTCGAGGGGGGCGGGCTCCTCCACGTGAGCAGCCGCCGGGTGCGGGACTTCGTCCTGATCGAGGTCTCGGACACGGGGCGCGGGGTCCCTCTCGCAGAGCGCGAGGCGATCTTCGAGCTGTTCCACTCGCGGCGGCCGGGGGGGACCGGCCTCGGGCTCCCCATCGCGAAGAGGATCGTCGAGGAGCACGGGGGTCGGATCACGGTGGACGAAGCCCCGGAGGGGGGCGCCCGGTTCTCCGTCTACCTGCCCGTCGAGCAGGCGGGCCGGTCGCGGGGGCCCATGGGGGCCGATGGGCCGGTCCGCGAAGCGCGTTGAGCCCGCCATGTCGCTCGTGCTGATCGTCGAGGACGACAGGAACGCGCGCGCCGCGCTCGCGAAGGGCCTCGAGAAGGAGGGCCACGACGTGATCGGGGCCGGGACCTCGGAGGAGGCCCTGCGGCTCCTCCGCGAGCAGGACGTGGGCCTCGTCCTCTCGGACGTCGTGATGCCCGGGATGGACGGGATGGCGCTTCTCGAGCGGGTGAAGGCCGACCGGCCCGAGACGGTCGTGGTCCTCATGACCGCGTACGGGACGATCGAGAAGGCCGTCGCCGCGATGAAGCTCGGGGCCTACGACTTCCTCCAGAAGCCGCTCGACCTCGAGAAGGTCCGCCCCGTCGTCGCCCGGGCCCTCGAGCGCCACGGGCTCGCGGCCGAGAACCGGCGCCTCCGGGAGGAGCTGCGGGAGAAGTACCGGTTCCGCCACCTGGTCGGGTCGGCGCCGCCGATGCAGGAGATCTTCCAGGTGGTGGCCCAGGTGGCCCCGAGCAAGGCGAGCGTCCTGATCCTCGGCGAGTCGGGGACCGGGAAGGAGCTGATCGCCAACGCGATCCACTACGAGAGCCCGCGCTCCGGGGGCCCGTTCGTCAAGGTGAACTGCGCGGCGCTCTCGGAGACTCTCCTCGAGTCGGAGCTGTTCGGCCACGAGAAGGGGGCCTTCACGGGCGCGATCGCGAGGCGGAAGGGCCGCTTCGAGGCGGCCCACGGCGGGACCCTCTTCCTCGACGAGATCGCCGAGATCTCCGCCGCGACCCAGGTGAAGCTCCTCCGCGTCCTCCAGGAGCACGCCTTCGAGCGCGTCGGCGGCAACGAGACGATCCGCGTGGACGTGCGGGTGATCGCCGCGACGAACGCGGACCTCGACGCGGCGCTCCGGGACGGGAAGCTCCGGGAGGACCTCTACTACCGGCTGAAGGTCGTGACGATCCACGTGCCGGCGCTCCGCGAGAGGAGGGGGGACATCCCGCTCCTCGCCCGGCACTTCCTCGAGAAATCCTCGTCCGAGAACGGGAAGAAGGTGGCCCTCGCGCCCGAGGCCCTCCGGGCCTTCGAGGCCTACGACTGGCCGGGCAACGTAAGGGAGCTGGAGAACGCCGTCGAGACGGCGGTCGTCCTCGCCCGGGGGCCGACGATCGGCCCGGAGCTCTTCGCCTTCGCCCCGAAAGCCCTCGAGAAGGCCGCCGAGCCGGCCGTCGCCGACGGGAGCCTCCGCGTGGCGCTCGGGACACCGATGGCCGACGTCGAGCGGAAGATGATCCTCGCGACCTTGGATCACGTGGGCGGGAACAAGACCCAGGCCGCGAAGGTGCTCGGGATCGGGACGAGGACCCTCTACCGGAAGCTCGCGGAGTACGGGATGGGGGGAAAGGGGCCCGAGGACGAGGACCCGGCTCGACACGGCGACGCGGCGACGCGTGGACGCGGCGAGACGCCTCGGCAGCCGGGCGCGTGACCCCCGCCGGGTCCCGGCCGGCGAAGGCTGGAGACCGTCGTGCCCCCACTCCCGACCCTTCGGCCGTCGCCTGCGGGGTTCTTGACGATGTATATCGTGATGTATAATGACCTCCGCAACCCATGGCCTCCATGATCCGCAAGCAGCTCTACATCGAGCCCCGTCAGGAGAAGCTCCTGAAGGAGCTGGCGGCACGGCTCGGCGTGACCGAGGCCGAGATCCTCCGGCGTGGGCTCGATCGCGGGCTCGGCGGCGAGGCGGTCCCGACTCCCGATCCGCAGGCCTGGGAGAGGGCGAAGGACTTCATGAGCCGGCGCATGCGCAAGGGGCCGCTGCCCCGGGGCCGGCTCTGGAGTCGAGAGGATCTCTATGACGAGTGACGTCCTCGCGGACGCAAACGTCCTCGTCTACTGCTATGACCGCACCGAGCCGCAGAAGCGGAGACGCGCTCGCGACCTCCTCGACAGGGTCCTGGCGACGGGGAGGGGCATCCTCTCTACTCAGGTTCTCGGCGAGTTCTTTCGCACCGTGACGAAGAAGCTGGCGGATCCCCTGACTCCCCGCGACGCCCTCACACAGGTAGAGAACCTGTCCCGATCCTGGCCCGTCGTCCCCATCACCGTGCCGATCGCGCTCGAGGCGGGCCGGGGCGTTCGCGACCACGGCTTTTCCTACTGGGACGCCCAGCTCTGGGCGACGGCGCGCCTCAACCAGGTTCCCACGATTCTCTCGGAGGACTTCACGGACGGTCGGATCGTCGAGGCGGTGGAATTCGTGAGTCCGTTCGGCGCCCGACTCGCGCGGTTCGGCCTCTAGGCCGCGCACCAGAAGTCTGAGCCCTCGGTCCAGCCGCGCGCCGCCAGCGCCCCGCGGATGAGCGCGCGCGCGCCGCGGACGCCGACGGCGACCAGGAGGGGAGTCCCGCGGAAGCGGGCGAGCGCGTCCGGGTCCACGACTGCGGCGCCGCCGGGGGCCTTCCGGCCTACCTTCCTCGGGTCCACGTCCACGAAGGCGGGGACGGCGACGCCCTCGCGGCGGAGCCCGCGGGCGAGGCGCTTGCCGATCGGGCCGGCGCCCCAGACGAGGGCCTCGGGACGGCCGGCCAGGGGGCCGCGAACGAGATAGTGGGCCTTGGCGTCCACGAACCGGTCGCGGCGGTAGCGCGGGTCCACGCGGGAGAGACGGCCGTCGTGGTCGCGCCAGTCGAGGAGGACGAGCGGGACCTTGGCCATGGCGCGGCCCGCGACGTGGTACCGTAGCCAGAGGTCGTAGTCCTCCGCCCACGGCGGATCGCGATAGCCCCCAAGGGCGACCAGCTCCTCGCGCCGCATCAACGCGGTCGGGTGCGGGACCGGGCTCTCGACGAAGATCTCCCGCGCGATCTCCTCGGGCGTGACGCAGGAGTTCAGCCACCTCTCGTACGCCTTGAAGCCGGGGGCGACCCCTCCCTCGCGGACGATCCGGACGAGGCACGAGGCGACTCCGACGTCGGGGCGCGCGTCGAGGAGGGCCACCTGCTCCGCGAGCCTCTCCGGGTGCGACACGTCGTCGGCGTCCATGCGGGCGACGAACGTGCCCCGCGATTCGGCGAGCCCGAGGTTCAGCGCGGCCACGAGGCCGCGGCCACCCGTCGCGACGATCCGGACCCTGGGGTCTTTCGCGGCGGCCCCCCCCAGGATGGCCGCCGTCCCGTCCCGCGACCCGTCGTCCACCGCCACCACCTCGAGGTCGCGAAGGGTCTGCGAGAGGAGGCTGCCGAGAGCCTCGGGGAGGGTCTCCGCGCCGTCGCGGACGGGGAGGAGGACGGAGACCCGGGGCGTCGCCATGGGAGGATTCTAGGCCCCCGGTTGACGTGCCCGCGCCGGCCGCCTACGTTCCGGGCGTGCGCGGCGGCACCGGCCTGCTGGTGGCGGGAACGCTCCTGGCGGGCGGGGCGGCCGTGGGGTGGTGGCTCTCGCGAGGCCCCGCGCGCCCGGGTCTCGTCGTTTGTGGAGGCCCCGCGGGCGAGGACCCGCTCCGGGAGATTCGCCGGGCCCTCGCGGCCGTCCGGGGCACTGGCATGGAGGGCGCCTCCGAGAAGGCCCGCCTGGCCGCCGTCCTCGCGCCGGCGATCGCCGCGCTCTTGGCCCGGTTCCGGTCGGACCCCGCAGTCGCACGCGCGGTTCTCGATGCGATCGCCTCGGAGGACGATCCGAACGTCTCCGTGGCAGCTTCCTCGCTCCTCGGCGCGGCCCTCTCCTCCCTCCAGGAGGGCGAGCGGGACGCCCGACGCGGCTCGCTCCTGGGGATCGTCCTCGACTCAGGCAGGCCCTCGAAGCTCCGGGGCGCGGTCCTGGAGGCCCTGGGGGCCCCCCGGAGCGAGGCCGAGAGGCAGGCCGCGATCGGCCTCCTCTCGGCCCGGGACGACCCCGCCCTGGCCATCCGGGCGGCGGCCTTCGTCGGGAAGGCTCTTCCCGATGCCCCGAGCCGCGCGGCCCTCCTGAAGGCGTGCCGGGACGGCCAACCGCAGGGCCTCCGCTCCGCGGCCCTGGCCGCCCTCTGCGACGCGGGCGACCCGGAGGCGGGCGACGAGTGCCTCCGGATGTTCTCGATGGAGGCGGACCCTGTGGTCCGGGAGTCGGCGCTCGAGCGGGCGGTCCGCCTCGTGCCCATGGACCGGTTGCGGCCAGCCCTGATCTCGGTGCTGAAGGGGACGAGCCCTCAGGAGATCCGCGAGACCGCCCTTGAGGCCCTCGCCGCCGACCCACACCCCGACGCCCGCGAGGCCCTTGCCCGCGCGGCGAAGGAGGATCCGGACGAGGCGATCCGCGCGAAGGCCGCCCGGCTCGGGGGGCGTTAGGGCTTCGCGGGAGGCGCCGCCGCCGCCGCCGCCTTGAGCGGCGACCCCTCGGGCGGCTTCTCCTTCCAGTACTCCGGGTCCGGGAGCCCCGCGGCGGTCTCCACCTCGGCGATCTGCTCGCGCGTCCCGATGATGCGGACCGTGTCGGCGTTCTCGAGCAGGAGCTTCCCGCTCGGATCGAGGCGTCGGGCCGCCTGCCGCGCCTTCTCGAGGACGTCGGCGGGGAGATGCCGCTTCCAGTAGGTCCGGGTGAAGTTCACGGGCATGGGGACCGTCCTCCTACTTCAGCTCCACGCGCTCCCGGCCGCAGCAGCGCCCCGCGGTCGCGGACTCCGACGCGCAGACCGGGCACTGCCACCGGGCCCGGGGACCCGCGGGGGCCGCCGCCCCGGTGATCGCCTCGTCGAGGTCTTCCATCTCGGGCGCCATCGTCCGGGCCGGCCTCTCCACGCCCGTCGCGGAGTCCTCGGACGGGACCCCGCTCCCGAAGCCCGACCCGGTAGGCCCGGCCGTGGACCTCGGCGCGGCCTTCCGCATCGGCTTCGTGACCCCGGTGGAAGGGGCCGGGGCCGCCGGCTTCGGCTCCTCCCCGCAGCCCGCGGCCGCGATCCCGAGCAACGCCAGGACGAGCCCGATGCGCACGCCGCGAGATTATAGGCGGCGCGCGCCCTTGTCGCCTCTCGGGCACCCCCCTAGAATGCGCGCACTCCCTGCGAACGGGGGAGCCTCCCCTCGGAGGGCGTAGCGCGGATGTTGCAGATCCGGCTCCAGGGCGCGCCGGCAGCGGTGGCGCTCTCAAAGAAGGCCGTCCTCGGGTCCGACCCGGGGTGCGACGTCGTTATCACGGACCCTGCGGCGCGCCCCCGACACGCCGTGATCTCGGGCGCCGGGAGCCGGTTCCTGCTGATGATCCTCGACACCTCGGCCCCCCTTCAGGTGAACGGCGAGAGGGTCACACAGAAGTCCATCAAGGCCGGGGACCGGATCCAGATCGGCGCCGCCACGCTCCTCGTCGAGGAAGCGGGGGCGGTCCCCGCGCCGGCGCCGCCGGCCGCGGCCCCTGCCCCTGCCGTTGCCCCGCCGGCGGCGATGGGCCCGGCGCTCGATGTTCCCGTCGCCCTCGTCGTGAAGGGCGGGGCCGAGGACGGCCGCCTCTATCCCATCGCCACCGAGCGCACAACCCTCGGTCGCGGCCCTGGCAACACGATCGTCCTCCCGGACCCTTACGCGTCGAGCAAGCACCTCGAGGTCGCCCGCGAGGGCGTGATCTGGAAGGTGCGGGACCTCGGCAGCACCGCCGGGACGAAGGTGAACGGCCTGAAGGTGACCGAGGTCGAGGTGAGCGACGGGGACGAGATCCTGGTGGGCCGGACGACTCTCATCCTGCGGGTGAAGCCGGGAGCGCCGTTCGTCCCGGGCCGGGCGGCTCCCGCGGCTCCCGCGCCGCCTCCGCGTGCCGTACCCTCGGCGCCGCCCACGGCGATCCCGGTCGAACCCCTGCGCGCGGAGCCCGCCGACGCGCCCCGCGCCGAGCCGGCAGTGGCGCCTCGCGTCGAGCCGGTGGTGGCGCCTCGCGCTGAGCCTGCCGAAGCGCTGCCCCCGGCGGCCCCGCTCCTCCCGCCGGTTGGCCGCATCGAGGAGCCGCTGCCCCCGGCGTCCCCCGTCGCCGGGCTCCGCGAGGACGTCGGCGCCGCGATTCCCGTGGCCGCACCTCCCGTCGCCGCCCCGGGGGCGCCTCCGCCCCGCGTCCCGCCCTCCCCCACGCGTCCGGGGATGTCCGCGCGACCCGCGGCGCGCGAGGGTCCCGGCGGCGCCTGGAGCCTCCTCGGGCTCTCGGGCGAGGTGGACGGGAAGGTCTTCCCGATCGCCGGGGCGACCGTCGTCGGCTCGGGTCACGACTGCGGGCTGAGGCTGCCCGAGGCCGAGGGCATCGGCGAGAACCACGCGCGGATCTACGAGTCGCCGACCGGTCCCGCGATCCGGCTGCTCGCCGGGGCCCCGGGCCTCGTCGTGAACGGTTGGAAGGTGGACCTCCTCCCGCTCGCCCACGGCGACGTGATCGAGATCGCGGGGCGCAAGCTCCTCTTCCGCGCCGCCGGGAGGCCGGCCGTCCCCGTCGCCGTGCCCGACGACGGGGGTTCCGCCGCGGCCGCGGCCGCGCCCCAGGTTCCCGTCACGACCCCCGTCAGCCTCGTCGTGCGGGGCGGGGCGCTCGATGGCCGCGAGTTCCCGGTGGGCGAGAAGACCGCAATCGGGCGGGACCCGAAGAACGACATCGCGCTCCCGGACCCCACGGTCTCGGCGCGCCACGCGGAGATCCGGAAGGAGGGCGACCGCTACGTCCTCGCCGACGTCGGGAGCACGCTCGGGAGCAAGGTGAACGGCCAGAGGCTTCCGCAGTCTCCCCTCGCGCACGGCGACCTCATCGAGCTCGGCCAGACGGCGCTCGTCTTCCGGGACCGGGCGAAGCCGGTGCCCGCGGCGCCGAAGGCGCACGCCCTGCGTGCCGGTGCGGCGGGGGTCCGGAGGGTCGGAGCCCACGAGACCCCCAGCCCCGACGCCTCGGCCCTCCTCGTCGTGGCGGGCCCGCAGCGCGGCGTCCGGTACGAGTTCCGCGACCACCTGACCATCGGGCGCCACGAGGGCAACAACCTCGTCGTCCCCCATCCCGAGGCGAGCAACGACCACGCCCGGATCTCGCGGCGCGGGGGCACGCTCATGCTCGAGGACCTCCGGAGCACGAACGGGACCCGGGTGAACGACGCGCCGATACGGGAGGTGGCTCTGAACCACGGAGACGTCGTGGAGATCGGCGACACGGAGCTGATGCTCGTCGAGCCTGGGCTCCCGCTCCCCTCGCTCGACCGCTACGCGCGCCCCTCGCTCATCCTGCTCGCGGAGGGGAACAAGCGCCAGGCCCGCTGGCGGCTGCCCGTGACGCTCACGATCGGCCGCAACCGCGGCCACCTCGTGCAGCTCGACGACCCCGAGAGCTCGGGCGACCACGCCCGGATCCAGGAGCGGGGCGGCGAGTTCTTCGTGACGGACCTCGGCTCGACCAACGGCACGCGGCTCAACCGCAAGCGCCTCACGGCCGAGGTGAGACTCCGGCACGGGGACGTGATCGCGATCGGCGCGACCCGGCTCGCGTTCAAGGAGGCGAACAAGTCGCTCGAGGTCCAGGAGCTCCGGCTCCCGCACCTCCTCGCGATGGCCGGCGCCGTGGCCGTCCTCGGCATCGGCGTCGTGGTGATCGGCCTCGTGGCGACCGGGGCCGTGACGGGCACGAAGGGCCCCCCGAACGTGCTCACCCTGAACCCGGGCTTCGACGACGAGTCGGGGGCGGGCTGGGACCTCAAGGCCGACAGCCCCGAACTCCAGAAGCCGAGCCGCTCCGAGGACCCCGAGGCCGGGCGGCGCTACCTTCGCGTGGCGGTGACGCCGACCGTGTCGCCGCTCGCCCGCTTCGAGGCCAACTACAAGGACGAGGTGCCTCTCGACGCGGGCCACGCGTACCGGCTCCTCGGGGAGGTCCGGTGCTCCGCCTCGAAGGGGGGCGCGGCCTGCCGGCTGCAGTGGCTACTGCCTGACAAGCAGGTCGAGGACGTCTGGACCGAGTGGGTGGGCGGCGAGTCGCCATGGCGTGAGGTGAGCCTCCTCACGCGCCCGCCGGGGGGCGCGAGGGCGCTCCGGGTCTCCGCCGTCGTCCGTGGCGCCGCCGGGGACGTGGGCTTCGACAACGTGCGCCTCCACGCGATCCCCCTCTCCGACGAGGCCGCGGAGAAGGCTCCCAAGCGCCACCGGCTCGCGGCCGAGGACAGGTTCGGGTCGGTCGCGGTCGCCGCGGATCCCCGCGGGATGGCGCGCCTCGAGCGCGGCGGGGCGGCCGTGCTGCGGGAGATCGGCCTGCGGGTCCTCGGCGCGCAGGGGCATCCGCGCCTCGAGCAGGCCCTCGGCTGGACCGAGCACATGACGGTCTCGGGGGCCTTCGCGTCGTCCGAGGGGCGGGCGCTCGACTTCCCGACGGCCGGGCCGGTCCATTACGAGGTGCGCGTGCGGCCGGTGCCCGAGAAGGGGGCGCCGGAAGGCGTCTCCATCGAGTGGAGGCTCGACGCCCTCGGCGGGCCGCCGGAGGCGGTGGCGGAGATCGTCCTGGAGGGCGCCCCGGGGCGGGGGCGCGACGCGTGGAAGGGGCGGGTGCTCGCGGGAGGGGGAGGGGCCGAGACGACGGCGGTCGGGAGCGACTTCCCGACGATCCCCGGGGCCACCGACCTGGTCCTCGGGGAGGGACCCTCTGAGATCGGGATCCGGTTCGAGCCCCCCGTCCGCCTCCGGGGCGACTGGTTGGCCGAGACCGCCGCGGTGCGCTACCGCGCGACCGTGCTCCCCTCGGCGGTCCAGGGCGGCTCGGCCGCCGTGACCGTCCGGGCCGGCGGCTCCGACACCCGGAAGCGCTACGCGGACCTGCGGGGGGAGATCGCGGCGGCCGAGAAGGCCGAGCCGCGAAATCCCGGCGCGATCCGCGCGGCACGGCGGCGGTTCGCCGAGCGGTTCAAGTGGCTCCGGGGCGAGGCTTCCGAGGAGGAGGGGAAGATCCGGACGCTCGAGAAGGAGGGCGACGACGCGGCGCTCGCGCTGGAGAAGAAGGCCGCCGCGTTCGAGAAGGAGTGCGCCGAGGCCCGAGGGCTCTCGGAGGAGCAGGAGAAGCGGGCCGAGGATCTCCTCCGGGAGGCCGCCGAGATCCAGCGCGCCTACGGGGGGATGGCCGCGGCGGAGAAGACGCTCGACCACCAGCGCCGGGTCTCCCGCGCCCGCGACGACGCGAACGCCCGCGGGAAGACCGGGATCATCCGCCGGATCCTCGACCAGGCCCGCGCGGCCGTCCAGTCGGGGAACCACGTCCTCGCACGGATCCTCCTCGAGAGCCTGCGGAACCAGCCGGACCTCCTTGCGGGCACCAAGTTCAACGAGGAGATCCTGCGCGAGCTCGACGCCCTCGATCGCGAGAGGGACGCGCCGGCGGCCGCGGAGGCGAGGCGCGCGGACCTGGAGAGGGCGCGGACGGCGGCGAGGGATCTGGAGGCGGGGGGGGACGTGCCGGGCGCGCTGGGCGCCTGGCAGAAGTTCCTCGGCCGCTGGCTCGACCCGCCGGGCGGGGCCGGGGACGGGACGAGGTCGCCCGAGGGGGTCGAGGAGGCGTACAAGGAGATCCGGCGCCTCTCTCTCCTGCGCCGCCGGAAGTGAGCGCGACCCCGCCCGGCCTGGCCGAGGCCCTGGCGGCGGGACCCGAGGGGCTCCTCGCCCGTCCGGGAGCCGAGGTGATCAAGCGCTCCCGGCGGACCCTCGTCGCGCGGCTAGCGCCGGGCGGAGGGATCCCGGCCCCGGGGGCCGTGCTCAAGGTCTACCGCGAGGGGGCCTGGCGTCGCCGGCTCGGGTTCGGCCGGGCGCGGAGGGCCGCGCGCGTGGCCGCGCGCCTCGAGGCTGCCGGCGTTCCGGTCACGGTCCCCTGGGCCTGCGTCGAGGGGCCCTTCGGCGGTGCCGTCGTCTCGCCGCTCGCCGCGGGCGAGGGGGCGGATCGCGTCTGCGCGGGGGCCTCGGGTGGCCTCCGCCGCGCCGCGGCGTCGGCGCTCGGGCGGCTCTGCGGGGCGCTCCACCGGGCCGGGTTCCGCCACCGGGACCTGAAGGCCGCGAACCTCCTCGTGGCCGTGTCGGGGGCCGGCGAGGCTGCGGGAACCCTGGTGGACGTGGACGGGGTCCGCCGGGTCCTCCGACTCTCCCTCGCCCGGAGGGCCCGCGACCTCGCGCGCCTCGGGGCGTCGCTCGCGCCGGCGGGGCTCCGGAGGAGCGACTGCGCCCGGTTCTCTCGGGCCTACGCCGCCGCCACGGGGCTCTCCCGCGACGCCGCCCGCCGCGTGCTCCTCGCGGTCGCCGCCCGGTTCCCGGCCGCCGCCCCGGCGGTCCGGGCATGATCGCGCCGCACGCGTCCCCGCTCCGCGCCCTCCTCGGGCTCCTGCGACCCGAGGGGAGGCGGCTCGCAGTCGTCGCCGCCGCGTCGGCGGTCTACGGCTGGGCCTACACCGAGCGGGCCCTGCTGGGCCGACCGCTCGCGCGGGCGGTCTTCTCGCACGCCGGGCCTGCGCCGGGGGGGGGCCCCGGGCCGATACCGGGGGGAGGGCCCGGGGCCCCTGCGGCCCCCGCCACGGCGGACGAGTTCCTCCGTCTCGGCGCCCTCTTCGCGGCCTTCACGGGGCTCGTCGCTGCGATGGCGATCCTACGCGACTTCGCCCAGCGTCGCGTGATCCTGCGGGCCCTGCTGCGCCTCCGCCTCCGGATCGCGGAGCACCTGCTCGGGACCCCGCTCGCGGTGCACAGTCGCGAGAGGGTCGGCGATCTCGTGGCCCGCGTCACGACCGACATCCGCGCGAGCGAGGACGCCGTCAAGGTCGTGGGCAGCGAGGCAATCGAGCACGCGGTCCTCTTCGCGTTCCTCGCGGCCGGCCTCTTCCGGGCCTCGCCGCCGCTCGCCCTCCTCACGCTCCTGGCGGTCCCGGCGATCGCGGCCCCGCTCCTCCTCTTCGGGCCGCGAGTGAAGCGCCGGAGCGCTCGGAGCCTCGGCGCGCTCGCGGACCTGACGGAGCGCCTCCAGCAGGTGCTCTCGGGGATCAAGGTCGTGAAGTGCTTCCACTCGGAGGACCGGGAGGAGGCGCGCTACGCCTCGGCGAGCGAGGAGCAGTACCGGAGGAGCCTCAAGGTGGCGCGCTCGCGCGCGGCGGCGCACGGCCTGATGGAGCTGGTGGTGAACGCGGGGGCGGCGGGAGGGCTCGTGCTCGCGGCCGCCCTGCTGGCGAGGGGCGCTCTCGGCCTCGACCCCGAGACCGTCGTCGGCTTCGCGGCCGTCGCGGCCGGGCTCTACACGCCGATCCGGGGCCTCTCGCGGGTGGCCGGGGCCTACCAGGAGTCCCTCCCCGCCGTCGGCCGCGCGTGCGCGGTCCTGGACCTCCCGCCCGAGTCTCCGGACCCGCCCGGCGCGGGGCCCTGCCCGCCGCTCGCGCGGGGGATCGTCCTCCGGGCCGTGACGTTCGCCTACCCGGGCACCGACCGGCCGGCGCTCCGCGACGTCACGATCGAGATCCCCGCGGGGGGGGTCGTCGGGATCGTGGGGGAGTCGGGGGCGGGCAAGTCCACGCTGCTCGACCTGCTGCTCCGGCTCGCGGACCCGGCGGAAGGAGTCGTCGAGTGGGACGGCGCGGACCTGCGGACGCTCTCGAGACGGGCGCTCCGCGGGCGCGTCGCTCTCGTCGCGCAGGACCCCTTCCTCTTCCACGCGAGCGTGGCGGAGAACATCCGCCTCGGGAGGCCCGGCGCCTCCGACGAGGACGTGGTCGCCGCCGCGCGGGCCGCGGACGTCCACGAGGTCGTCGCCGGGCTGCCCGAGGGCTACGCGACGGTCGTGGGCGAGCGGGGGTCTCGCCTCTCGGGGGGGGAGCGCCAGCGGGTGACGATCGCCCGGGCGCTCCTGCGCGACCCGAGCCTCCTCCTCCTCGACGAGGCGACGGCGGCGCTCGACGCCGACTCCGAGCGGCGGGTCCTCGAGGCGCTGCGCCGGCTGCGCGCAGGCCGCACGACGGTCTGGGTCGCCCACCGGGTCCGCTCGCTCGAGGGCTGCGACGAGATCGTCGTGCTCGAGGGCGGGCGCGTGGCGGAGCGCGGCCGGCCCGAGGACCTCCTGCGCCGGGGCGGCGCCTTCGCGCGGCTCGCGGGGGGCCCGGGATGACCCCGGCCTCCCCCCTCGGAATCCTCCTCGTCACCGCGCGCCTGGACCGCCGGGGGACGCCGACGTCGGCGCTGCACCTCGCGCGCGCGCTCCGGGACCTCGGCCACCGCGTGGTCCTCGTCGCGGCGCCCGGTCCCCTGCTCCGGGACGGGGCGGCGCTCACCGGGGGGGTGCCCGTCTACGCGGTGCCGCTCGCCTACCGGCCTCTGCTCGACGGCTGGCTCCTGCGGCGGCTGGCCGGCGCGCTGCGGGGGGAGGGCGAGGAGTCCGCCTACGACGTCGTGCACGCGCAGGGCACGGAGGCCGCCCCGGCCGCCTCCGTGCTCGCGCGCGCCCTCGGGGTGCCGCTCGTCGCCTCGGTCCTCAGCCCGCCGGCGGGAGGGGCGCGCCTGCCCCGGGCCCTGCGCGAGGCGGCGGCCGTGGTGGTCCCCACCCAGGAGGTTCGCGAGGGGCTCGTGAACGCGTACCGGTTCCCTCGGGACCGGGTGCGGGTCGTGGGACCGGGGGTGGACCTCGCCTGGTTCGCCCCGGGGCCGCCGTTCCCCGCGGCCGAGGAGAGGTTCCCCGTCGTCGGGATGGTCTCGCACCTCGATCCCGGCGCCGGCGGCGGGGTATTCGTCGAGGCCTCGGCAGGGGCGCTCGCCGCGGGGGAGGAGGCCCACTTCGTGATCGCCGGGGCGGGGCCCTCCGAGAGGGCCCTCCGGAGGGGCGTCTGGCGACGGGGGCTTTCGCGCCGCCTCACCTTCGTGCCGGCGGAGACCGACTACCGGCTCCTGCTCCGCACGCTCGACGTGCTCGTCTCGCCGGCCACGGAGGAGAAGCCCCGCTTCTCCGTGCTCGAGGCGATGGCCTGCGCGCGGCCCGTGATCGCGTCGGCGGGGGGCTCCGTCTTCTCGGTCGTCCGGGACGGGGAGAACGGCCTCGTGGTCCCCCGCGGGGACGCCGCCGCCCTCACGGCCGCGATGGTCTCGCTCCTCCGCGACCGGGCCCGCGCCACGGCCCTGGGGGCGGGCGCGCGCCGCTCCGTCGAGGAGCGCCACGACCTCGCCGCGCGGGCGGCGGAGCTGGCCGAAGTCCACCGGCGGGCCGCGGGGTAGGGACTCAGCCGCGACGGATCCGAGGGGGGCGCCGCTGCCCGATCCAGCGGACGAAGTGCCGGGGTCTGGAAGGTGCCCCGGTGGGCCCGCCGAGGCGGGCGAGCCGGGGAGCCCTCCGGTGGACTCCGGGCCCGCCCACACCCTGCGGGCTTCCAATCTGTCGAACCGACCTGTCAGGGAGCGACCGCGGGCCGTCAGAAGACGGCCGTCAGGGCAGGCTCCGGCTCGCGGGCCGGGGCTGCTGAGGGTGACGACAGTGTCTCGCCGAGTCGGGAGGCGACCTCGCGGGCGGCGGCGGACCAGAGCTTCTCGAGGAGCGGGCGGTCCAGGTCGAGCCCGAGCGGCTCGCCCGAGCCGAGGGGGACCCCGTCGCGGTCGGTGACGCGGACCGTGCCGCCGGGGAGCGTCCGGATCTCGATCTCGCCGAGGAACCTCGCGCGGTTGCAGGGGCCGCACAGGCGGTGGTCCAACCGGACGTCGGCGCGGCCGCCGAGGGAGACCGGGTGGCCGTGGTCGTACTGGACGACGAGCGAGTTCCTGCAGCCCGGGACGATGCAGACGTCCCCGTCGCGCCAGCGGACGAGATCGCGCTCACCCCTGGTGGGAGCGCTCTTCTCCCTCGTCCGCGCCCGGTCCTCGGCTCGGCGGATCCTCTCGAGGCTTCGCCGCGCACGACCGGGGTCTCGCAGGATCTCACGCAGGTGGGTGAACGCCGCGTCGAGCCTCTCGTCCACGTCCGGAGTCTCCCGCAGGGCCGGGGCCATGAGAGCGCCACCCTGGCCCGGGGCCCGGGACTCGGGCGAACGCTGGTAGATCACGACGTCCCGGACTCGCGGGGCTTCGAGCCTGAGGAACCAACCTGCGAGCAGGCCGAGCGCCTCGCCTGACGACAGTGCGCGGCCGGAGAGGCGATCGAGGGCCCCGCGGATGCGGGCGAAGGCCTCGCCCTTCGTGCCTCGGAGCGTCACGTGGATCCTCTCGCGGACGAGGAATCCCTCGGGGAGGAGAGGGTCCATGCCCTCCGGGACGAGGGGAGGGAACTTCCCGCAAGGGGTCGCCGCAGCGAAGGCCTCGACGCCGGCCGTGTCGAGCCGGCGGCACAGGTCGGCCCAGCGGGCGTCCGTGAGGGGGACGGCCTTCCGGACCGCAGCGCGGACCTTCGTGTAGGAGGCGCGGCCTGCGGCGAAGGCCTTGCGGAGGCGCGGGAGGTCCCGGAGGCGGCGGCCGACTCGGGCGGACTCGTCCAGGTCGCGGAGGGACAGCTCCATCGAGGCGCGGAGGCCTGCCAGCGCCGTCGCCGAATCCGGCGAGCCGACGGTCGCGCGCTCGACGAGTTCCGCGATGGCCTCCACCTGGACGAAGCGCAGGGCGTGGACGCAGCGGCCGGAGGAGGCGGCGAGGAGGCGGACGACGCGGGGCGGCCAGCGGGCGGGGAGGGGGCCGGAGTCGGGGATCTCCTCGAGAAGGCTCGACGCGGCGACACCCTTCGACGGGCTCAGGGCGAGGCGGGGACTTCCTTCGGCAGGCTCAGGGCGATGCGGCGACGCTGCGAAAGAATGGGGAGCCGCGGGTTCGGGAACCCTTCGGCTCGGCTCGCACGGCTCGCCTCGCTCAGGGCAGGCGGGAACGGGCGGATTCCGCAGCTCCGGGAAGGCGGCGAGGAGGTGCTCGGCGGTGAAGGGGACGGGCTCGCCGCTGGCCTTGAGGACGTGGACTCGGACGTTCGGGCCCGGGGGCGGGACGGCGGAGATCGAGACACGCAACCTGCCGGCGCCGGTCTGGAGCCAGGCCACCTGCCGGATCGGGTCCACGTGCCACTCGAGGGGGCGGCGGATGGCATCCAAGGACTCCGGATCAGGCTCCTGCGCGAGACGCTCCGCGATCCTCTCGACGACCTCGTCGGGCGAGAGGACCTCGGCTGCGCGACCGGTCAGGAGCGACCTCACGCGGCACCAGTACGAGTGGGCGGGCGTGTCGAAGGCCGCGGCCTCGGAGATCCGCCAGCCCCCGGGGATCGGTCCGTCCCGGACTGCGGCCACGTCCCGGTCCACGTCGCGGGGGCCCTCGCCGTCCTCGGCCGCGGCCAGGAGTCGGTGATATCCGGCGGGGTCCTTCTCCATCCGCCGCGCGACGAGGAGCCACTCCCGGACCTTCTCGGTGTGCGTGGACTTCGAGAGTCGCGCGAGCATCCGGAGTCCGGTCGGCCGGAGGACGCCTTCCCGCGCCGCCTCGTCGAGCTGGGGGACGGCCCGGAGCGCCCGCGCGAGCCCGCGGGCCGCCGCCGCGTCGCGAGGGGAGAGCCCGGCGTGCACCTCGGCGAAACCTGTGAGGGTTGGAGGGCAGGCGTGCGCGAGGGACCAGCCTCGCCTCTGCTCCTCGTTCGCGCTCCGGGGAGGGCCGTCGGCGAGCCTCTCGAGCGCCGTGCCCGCGAGCGCCTCGGCGCGCCGGGCCGCCGCTGACGCGACGAGGACGCGCTGGGCGAGGTCCTCCGGCGAGAGATCCCCGGAGCGGGCGTCGAGGCTTGAGGTGGTGGTGGGCGTCATGGATCTTCATCCTCCGTGATGGAACCCGGACCCAGGGTGTTTACAGCCTTCGATACTGGCTTCTTGGACACCCAAGAAGATACCACCTCCCCTCCTGAGTGTCAAGGGCTCCGACACGGAGATCAGATCCGCGTCAGCCGCGTGATGGTGGCCTCGAGGGAAGTGGATTCGGGGCGGCCGGGGCACGTCGAAGGGAGTCCGCCGAACAAGTCAACAGTGAAGCACGTCTCCTAGCACCAGGGACCCCGCCGCTACGAGGCGCAGTTCGAGGGCTCAGATGAGGACGAGAAGGCGCGGTTGGTGGCTCATGCGACGTTGGACACGCCCGGCCGCGTGGGGGGCCATGCGGCGCTCAAGCCGAAGCGCCCTCCGGCCGCAGGCGATTGCCTGCGGCCGGAAGCTCCCGATGGCCTCCTGGCCGCGCCGTGACCGGATCCTGGGTTACCGGACGAACGGACCGGGCCAAGCGTGGAACACCCGGCCCCCCGCGCCGGCGGCCTGGATCCCGAGACCTCCACCGATCTGGAAGCGGCCCGCGAACGTGACGCCCCCGTCGGCGGAGCGATAGGAGAGACTCGTCGGCCCCGAACCCTGACCGGGTCTCGCGATCCAGGTCGCCGTCAGCATCCCAGTTCCGTCTCCAGTCGCGCAGGACCAGAAGGCCCAGAGCTCGTCGTAGGGGTACCACCAGCCGCTCCCGACCGATCTCGACGGAGCCCACGAGCCACCCCCGTCTGAGGACCGGATGATCCGGAGATCGACGGGCGCGCCGGCGGCGGGCGCGGCCCCGTGCAACGCGCCGGGGGCCAGGTAGGTGATGAGCGCGGTCGAGCCGGAGAGGCCGACCCCGTGCGACCGAGGCGGAGTCCCCGCCGGGACGAGCCTCCGGGCCGGCGAGTACGTCGCGCCGCCATCCGTGGAACGGACGGTCCAAAGGTCCCAGACCTCAGTCCACGCCGCGACGGCCAAGCCGTTCCCGTCCGCTGCCACGCAGGGCGAGAACACCGGCGGCCCGTAGGAGGTCACCTGGAGTCTGGCATCCCAGACTTCGACCGCATTCCCGTACGGCCCTCCCACGGGGCCTGAGAGGCCCGCGACCCCCACGGAGCTCCAGAATGTGAGTGTCTGCCCCCATCCGCTGACCCAGGATGTGGGGACCTGCGGCTCGTAGACCACAACGAGCCGAGCGTTCGAGTCCAGCGCCGCGTCCGTCGCCCCTCCGTACGCGAGCAGCGTCCCTGCGGACCACGTCTGGCCGTTGTCGGTCGAGACGGCGTGCAGCACGCCACCGGCGCCATCCCCCCAGACGACGACCACGGTGCTACCACGGGCGGCCAGCCGAGGGCGGGTTCCCGAGGGCGAGAGCGACGTAGCGGGCGCGCTCCAGGTCTGGCCTCCGTCCGTCGAGCGCGAGTAGGAGACCCCACCCCAGACCACATGCACGATCCCGGAACCGTCCACGGCGATGTCCGCCTCCACGCTGCTCGCCCCGGCGACGGGCACTGCCTGGTAGGTGAAGGCCCCCGCGAGACTCGCCGCCGCGCCCCCTGGGTTCACTACGGTGACGGGGAGCGAACCGCCCGTGCCGGGCGGCTCGGCTGGGGCCGTGACCACGAGCTGGGTCGTGCCCGTGAGGGTCCCCGCGGCCGCGGTGACGCCCCCGAACGCGACGAGAGCGCCCGCCTGGATGTTCGAGCCCGTGATCGTGACCGTCGTCCCGCCCGCGCTGCCGCCGGTCGAGGGGTTCACGGCGGTGACGGTGGGGGCGCCCGCCCCGGGGACGTAGAAGAAGCCGTTGGCGAGGGTCGCGTTCTGGCCATTGGGATTCGTCACCACGACGTTTACGGGACCGAGCCCGGCTCCCGCAGGTGCGAGCGCTGTCAGCATGGCGGGCCCCCAGAACACGACCTGGGTCGCCCCTATGCCGCCGACGAGGACCGTGGCCCCTGGCAGGAATCCCGACCCGACGATCGTGATCGGCGTGCCTCCGGCGGGATCGCCGTTGCCGGGGGTGACCAGGACCACCGTGGGCGGCGGGGGCGTTCCAAGCACCGGGGCGGGGGCGGCGAAGAGGTAGGCCCCGGCGAGGGCCCCCGAGGAGCCGTCGGGGTTCACGACGGTCACGCTGGCGGCCCCGGCGCTCCCGGAGGGAGTCGTGCAGGTGATCGTCGTGGTCGACGGGACGCCGACGGAGGTCGCGAGGGCGCCGCCGATCGAGACCGTGGCGCCGGAGGCGAACCCCGCGCCGCTGATCGTAACGGCCTCGCCCCCGAGCGACGATCCCGTGGCCGGGAAGAGAGAGACGATCGCGGGCAGCGAGGCGGCGACGTAGGTGTACCCGTTCGCGAGGGACCCGGACCGGCCGTCGCGGTTCGTGACCGTCACGGTGGCCGGACCCGCGACGCCCGGCGGGACCGTCGCGAAGATCGTGCTCGGGGCGGCGGCGACGACCGCGCTCGCCGCGGTCCCGCCTACCGCCACGGTGGCACCGGGGAAGAAGCTCGTCCCAGCGATCGCGACGCGGCGGCCCCCGATCGTCGGACCCGTGGCGGGTGTGATCGAAGTCACGGTGGGAGCGGGGCCGGTGTAGTTGAACCCCGACGGGAGGATCGCCCACTGGTAGTCCACGTTCCGGAGGACGACGTCCGACGGTCCGTTCGCTCCCGCAGGGATGACGGCCGTGGCCTGGGTGGAGGAGACCACGTTCACCCCCGGCGCGGAGTTCCCCCCGACCGTCACCGTGGCGCCCGCGTAGAAGTTCGTCCCGGTGAGCGTGATCGCGTTCCCGCCGGCCATGGGCTCCGAGGTCGGGGACACGCTGGCGAGGGTCGGAGTGGGCCCTCGGTACACGAATACCCCGTACCAGGACGACCCCGTGACGGTCTGTCCGTCAGGGTTGGTGACGACGATGGTGGCGGGCCCTATGGGTCCGGCCGGCGTGACGCAGAGGATCTGGCTCGTGGACACAACCGACAGGGAGCCGGCGGCCGCACCCGCGAAGCTCACGGTCGCTCCCGCGAGGAAGTTGGAGCCGGTGACCGTGACGGACGTCCCGCCGGCCATGGGGCCCCACCGCGGGGACACTCCCCAAAGGGTCGGGGAGACGCTCGCGCTCACGAACGAGTAGGCGCCCGCGAGCGAGCCGGTCTGGCCGTCCGGGTTGGTCACGGTGACCGAGACCAGGCCTGCCGTGTGAGCAGGCGTCACGCACGTGAGCGACGTCGCCGCAAGGACCGCAACGCTCGTCGCCGCGGTCCCGCCGAACGAGACGACCGCCCCGGCGCCGAAGTTCGTGCCCGTGAGGGTGACAGTCTGCCCGCCGGAGAAAGGTCCGTAGCTAGGGGAGACCCCCGTCAACGCCGGAGGCGGCAGGGCAACGACGGTGAGCCCTGCGTCGTTCGGAGAGCGTGGCACCGTCGTCCCCCCGACCGGTAGCGCCCCGGGCATGAGTGGGGACCCGGCCCAGACGGCAGACGCCACGGGCTCTTGCGGAGCTGCCGGAGGAGCCGCTCCTTCACCTTGCTGCTGCAGGTCTCCGGAGCATCCCAAGAGGGCTGCTACCAAGGTCGCGCTGACGTGGGAGAGGATCCTCTCGGGGTATGGCCTACTCCCCGGTCCCATGATCGTCAGGGAAGTGAGGCAATCCCTATGCCGCAGGCACGTGTGCGCTTGAGCCCGTGCGCGCCGGCTGGCGCGTCACTTCGCCGTAACCCTGCTACCTACCGGTGACGGTCCTCTCCACTCACGCATGGCCCCCCAGACTCCCGCACATGGGCCGCCCCGATGGAAGAGGACGATCATGGCCCTTCTGTTCCTCACGGCCCGACCGGCGGAGCCAGGGAAGGCGACGCACGAAACGTGGGAACGATGCACGTCCCTCAGCCCCCCTCGCGGCGACCGGCCCCCGAGCGCGGCGCGCACCGCGCTCCTCGACATTGCCGAGGTGGGAGCGTGACGTGCTTCAGGCTGGTGTCCAACCGGGCGGGTACGCCACACTTGTGTTCTCTCCGTCGAGCGGCTAGCCTCCGCCGCCCGGACGGGGGGGTGCTGCGCCGTGCGGATCGAGGACGCTCGCATGCCGTCGATGTCGAGCATCTCTCCCGCGAAGATCGTCGGCGTCGTCGCGCTGGTGCTCGCCGTGAGCGTGGTCGCCACGACCGCCTTCACCGGCTATGACACCGTCCGGCCCGGTCAGGTCGCCGTGATCAAGAACAACGTGACCGGCACCGAGACGGTGCAGCAGACCGAGGGGATCATCCTCCACCTCCCGTGGGGGATCACGGACGTCTACGTCCTCGACAAGACGCAGCGACCGCTCACGATGGCCGGCCAGGACAGCGTCGTCATCAAGACCCGCGAGGGCGCCAACGTGGACACCAATGTCGAGGTCACCTTCAACCTGAAGCCCGCCGACGCGGGCCGGATCGTGCAGCAGATCGGGATGGGCCGCAGCGGCGCGGACATGTCCAAGGTGGACGACCTCGTGTACTCCTACGTCCGTGCCAAGATCCGCGACGCCATCGGCGGATTGAACCTCGAGGAGCTGGCCCGCCCCGAGGCGCGCACGGCCCGTATCGAGGAGACGAAGCGGGACCTCAACGAGGAGCTGGTCCACTACGGCATCGAGATCCAGACGGTCAGCGCGACCGCCTGGGACTACGACGACAAGTACGAGGACATGATCAAGCGCCGCAAGGAGGCCGACCAGATCTTCGTCAACCAGGCTGCCGCGCAGGAGACCAACCGTAAGAAGCAGGAGACGACGATCGCCGAGCAGAACCGCATCAAGAGCAACGCCATCGCCGAGGCCAGCGGTGACGTGAGCAAGGAGATCATCGCGAAGGAGGCGTGGTCGGTCGAACAGCGGGCCAAGGCCGAGGGAGACTCCTACAAGACGAAGAAGGAGGCCGACGGTGCCTTTCTTCGCCTCCAGAACGAGGCGGCGGCGCTCACGACTGAGCTCACCCGGCGCGCGCAAGGCATCCAGGCCCTCGCCGAGGCCTATGCCACGGGCGGGATCGGGATGGTGAAGGAGGTCCTGGCCGGGAAGCTCAAGGGCGTCCGGATCGTCGGCCGCCCGTTCTCGAACGACGCCCAGCCCCAGCGGGTCCAGTACGAGGAGATCCGGCCGCCCGAGGCAGCGGGAGGCGGCCGATGACCCGACGCTTGATCCTCGTGGCCGTGCTCCTGGCCGCCCTGCCCATCCTCTCCACGTGCGTCAGGAAGATCCCCCTCGACAAGGTCGGCGTCATCACGAACAACTTCGGCGGCGGCGTGGCGGAGCACGACCTCGACGCGGGCTACGTCTGGCTCTGGCCCGGGATGCAGACCCTGAGCCTGTGGGACCCCACCGTGCAGGTCATCCACCTCGAGCGCACGCCCCGCGCCGACACCCGCGTCAACATCCGCGGCAAGGACCAGTACACGACGCAACTGGACATGACCGTGATCTTCCGGATCGGCCGCGAGGCGCCGTCCGGCAAGACCCTCGCGTGGCGGGTGGCCCGGACGCTGGGTTCGATGGAGAAGCTGCGCGACATCACGCTCAGCACCTCGAACAAGGTCATCTGGGAGGTCATGAGCGACCTCGCCACCGAGGAGTTCTATGCCACGGACAAGCGGGGCGAGCACGCCGACCGGGCGAAGACGACGCTGCAGAAGACGCTCCTCGAGAACGGGGTCCAGGTGGAGGTGCTCGACGTCCTCGTCCGCAAGATCGACTACGACCGGAACTTCGAGGCCCGCCTGCTGGAGAAGCAACTCCTCGAGCAGGACCAGCTCCTGCAGACCTCGCTGGCCCGGGCCGAGGTGGAGAAGCAGGTGACCGAGAAGATCCAGAAGGAGACCGAGGCCGCCGTCAAGCGGATCACGGAGCAGCGGCAGAAGGAGGTCAAGACCCTCCTGGCCGAGAAGGAGAAGCAGCTGCGGCAGATCGAGGGGGACACCGGGCTCTACACCATGGAGATCACGTCGGCCGCGGCGCGCTACCTGAAGGAGAAGACGGCCGAGGGGAACCTGCTCGTGGACCAGGGCCGCGCCAAGGGCGAGGAGGCGATCAACGCCGCCTACCGCCAGGCGGGCGGCGAGTACCTGCTGGGCAAGAAGATGATCGAGAACGTCGAGTTCGGCGAGATCGAGATCAACACCAACCTGTGGAATCCGTTCGACATCGAGGAGACGCTTCGCAAGATCCTCGGCAGCGGCTCGGACCTCGGGAAAGTGCCGGCCCCGAAGAGCGCCAAGTAGGCGACGGCTCCAGCCGCCGTCGCCTGCGCCGCCGCCAGTCCCTCCCGCATTCGCTCCCTCCGCCGGTCTGCCGGCGGGAGGGACGGCCGGAGCCGGGGGACGAGAGGATCCTCCGCCCGAACGGTTACTCGTGCAGCCCGATGGCCTACAAAAATACGGTGATCGTGATGGTTGGCGGCCCGGGCAGCGCGTTGATGGCTTTCAATCAAAAAGA
>JAKEIC010000085.1 GCA_022614695.1 Planctomycetales bacterium
GAGCGCTCTCGCGACACTACCCGGCCATCGTGGACGAGGGGCGCGAGGTGCTCGAGCGCGCCGACGCGAGGCTCGAGGACCTCCGCATTCAGGCCCGCGCGGCGGACAAGACCGACTACCTCGCGGCGCGCTTCCGCGAGATCGAGGCCGAGGAGCGCTCCGCCGCCCGGCCGCGCGGGGCGATCGTCTTCAACCGGGAGCGGCTCGACGAGCTGGGGAAGGCGATCCAGGGCTCGGTCAAGGTCGAGCAGGCCAAGGACCCCCGGACCGAGACGACCGAGCTGATCACGGTCGCGGCGGAGCAGGACGACAGGATCCGCGCCCGGGACATCGTGGAGGCCGTGATCGGGGCCTACCAGGTCTTCTCGTCCGAGATGAACGAGGAGCCGCTGCGGGCGACCGAGAACTACATCGAGGGCAAGCTCCGGGCCGCCGCCGAGGAGCTGCAGAAGCTCGACGGGGAAATCACGCGGTTCCGGCAGGAGAAGGAGATCTTCAGCTCGACGATCCAGGGGCAGACCCACGTGCAGAACTTGATGGCGCTCGAGTCGGAGAAGCGCGCCGCCCAGCTCCGGCTCGACGAGGTTCGCTCGCAGCTCGAGCGCCTCGCCCAGCAGAAGATCCCCTACGACGCGCCCCACTTCGCGAACCTGCGGATCGCGGCCGAGGACCCGGTCGCCAGCATCGAGACCCGGATCCGCGAGCTCGAGATCGAGCGCGAGAGGCTCCGCTCGCGATACACCGACTCCTGGCCCGAGGTGCAGGCGGTGGACGCCGGGCTCGGGGTCCTCCGGAAGCTCCTGGCAGACAAGGAGAAGGCCCGCACCGAGCAGATCCTCTCGCTCAGCAAGCTCATCCTCGAAAGCCAGGGGGACGTCCTCGAGAAGGCCCTCAAGAGGCTCGAGGAGCCGATCCGCGAGGAGCAGAACCGCCTGAAGGACCTCTCGCGCAACGACGCGACGCTCGTCCAGCTCGAGGCCAAGCGCGGCGCCGTCGAGAAGGAGCTGCAGGACCTGCAGGTGAAGCGTACGAGCGCCGGGGAGAAGCTCGTCTCCCAGCGGAGGGCCGTGCAGGTGCAGGAACCTCCGGCGGACGGGATCCCCGTCCCGCGGCGGTCGGCCTGGCCCCTGGCGCTGCTGGTCGCCGCGTTCATGTCGCTGGTCGCCGCCTACCTCGCCGAGTACCTCTCGACGGCGATCCGCACCGAGCACGACGTCCGGCGCTATCTGAACCTCCCGGTGGTGGGCCGGGTCCCGAGCATCCCCGAGGGCGAGGAGAGGATGCTCATGACGCTGCCCCCGAAGGACCCGCTGGCCGAGATCTTCGCCTCGGCGATGACGCTCGTGCAATCGCTCACCGCGGACCGGAACGCCCGCGTCTTCCTCGTCGCCTCCTACCGGCCCGGGGAGGGCAAGAGCACGGTGGCCGCGAACCTCTCGATCGCCGCGAGCCGCCTGGGCTACCGGGTCGCCCTCGTGGACGCCGACATGCGGAAGCCGTCGGCGCACCGCTTCTTCGGGCTCGACAACACCGAGGGCCTCTCGACCGTCCTCTCCGGCCGCGTCGAGGCGCAGGCGACTCTCGCGCGCACGCTCGGCGGCGAGGCGACCGCCGGGGCGGCCTACGCGGGCGGGCTCGGCCCGCTCCTGCGGGAGACGGGCATCGAAGGGCTGCGCGTGCTGCCCTCGGGCCCCTCCCACCACAACCCCCTCGGGCTCCTACGCAGCGAGTTTACCGACTCGGCGCTGCGGGACCTGCGGGAGCTCGCCGACCTCGTGATCGTGGACGTGCCCCCGGTCGGGGGCGCCGTCGAGACCCTCGTCCTCGCGCCGCGCGTGGACGGGATCGTCCTGGTCATCTCCGCCGGGACGACCACGAAGGAGGAGGCCACCGAGGCGAAGCGCCTCATCGAGAACGCCCGCGGCAAGATCGTGGGCGTCGTGCTCAACCACGCGACCTACGAGTCGCGCGGGTACTACTACTACACGGTCAGCAAGTACTACCGGGGAGCGTAGCGCGACGTGGCGACGGGCGGCGAGGTCCGACCGGAGGAGCGGGATCCCGAGGCGACGGAGGCGGGGGCCCCGCCCGCGGGCGCGGACTGGAAGGTCCAGGAGATCCCCCTCCGCAAGATCGTCCCCCACCCGCTGCTTCCGGCGCGCGAGGGCGGGGGCGAGGCGCTCGCCCTCCTCGCCCAGTCCATCTCGCGGTTCGGCGTGATCTGCCCGGTGATCGTGAAGCGGGCCGGCGGACGATTCCAGCTCGTCGCCGGGCGGCGCCGCGTCGAGGCGTGCCGGCAGCTCGGGCTGAAGACGGTCCCGGCCGTGGTCCGGGACCTCACGGACGAGCAGGTCCTCGAGGTGGCGCTCCTCGAGAACAGCCACCGCGAGGACCTCTCCGAGATCGAGGAGGTCGAGGCGTTCCGCAAGCTCACCTACGAGTTCCCGGGGGCCTCGCTCGAGGACCTTGCGTCGCGGTTCGGCCTCGACCTCGCGGAGATCCGCCGCAAGATGTGGCTCGCGGAGCTGCACCCGCTCGTAAAGGAAGCCCTCTACCTCGAGGTGCTCACCGAGGAGCACGCCGAGGCGCTCCGGGGGATCGTGGACCGCGAGCGGTTGCTCGCCCTCGTGAAGCGCGTCTACACCGAGGACCTCTCGCCGGAGGCGCTCCGGGCGCTCGTGGAGGCGAAAGTCGCATGACGTCCCGCCGCCCCGCCCTCGCTCTGGCCGTCGCGGCCCTGGCGGGTTGCACCGCCAACCCCCCGGACGTCTGGTCCTACCGCGCCGCGGTCGAGCACGACCCCTCCCTCGCGAAGTTCGTGATCCCGGCCCCGCAGTGGTGGAAGATGCGGCGCGAGCGCCTGAAGGCCTCGCAGCCGCTCCTCCCGGTGCCGGGCCAGGAGCTGGTGATCCAGGTCTGGGGGGAGAAGGACTTCCCCGCCACGGTCCAGATCCGCTCCGACGGGAAGGTGGACTACCCCCTCGTCGGCGAGGTCGTGGTCGCGGGGCGGCCGATCGCCGACGTGAAGGCGGACCTCGAGCGGGGTCTCGCGCGCTACATCAAGGACCCGAAGGTCGTCGTGAACACGGTCCGCCAGCGGCGGATCCTCGTCGAGGACATCCAGTCCTCCGACATCGCCGTCGTCGGCGAGGTGAGGGGCCCGAGGATCGTCTCGTTCTTCGGGTCGGAGACCGTCTTCCAGGCGCTCTCCGTCGCCGGAGGGCTGACGCCCGACGCGGAGTGGGACGAGATCGCGGTCGTCCGGAAGCGCCACGCCGCGCCGGCGGGCGGGGGGGCCCTCGAGGAGCTGGAGCGGGGGTGGATCATCCTCGTGGACGCGGAGGCCTTCTTCCGCTACGGCGACTGGCGCCAGAACATCCCGCTCGAGGCGGGCGACATCATCTTCGTCCCCCGCAAGCGCACCCTCGGCCGCCGGATCGAGGAGGACTTCGACCTCGTGATGAAGTACATCGGCGGGGCCTCCTCGGCGGCCGGGCTGGTCCTGCAGCTCGACACGATCAGCCGGATCAGCAAGTTCGGGAGGCGGTGAGATGGCCACCACCCTCTACGGCCGCGGCACGAAGGTCGAGGTGATCCCCCTCGACCGCGTCTTCCAGAACCCCCACCAGCCCCGGAAGATCTTCAACGCCGAGCGGCTCTCGGAGCTTGCCGAGAGCATCCAGCGCCACGGCGTCATCGTCCCGATCATCGTCCGCAGGACGGACGATGGCTACGACCTCTGCGCCGGCGAGCGGAGGGTGCGGGCGTGCCGCTCCCTCGGGATGCGGACCATCCCGGCGATCGTCACGGACTTGAAGGCCCCCGAGATGCTCGAGGTGGCGTTCCTCGAGAACCTCCAGCGCGAGGGCACGATCGCGCCGCCGGAGCGGCCCGCGCGCAAGGGCTCGCGGCGGATCGAGCAGCTCGTCGCGGCGGCGGAGAAGGAGGCGGCGGCGGCGCCCGCCCCTCCGGCCCCCGTCCTCGAGCCCCCCGCCGAGGGGCCCCCGCAGGCGAGGACTCCCTCGGGGCGGCTCGTCGCGCGGACGGAGGGCCTCGCGGGCGCGGACCCCGAGCACTTCGAGCGGCGGCGCCGACGGCAGGTCTCCGAGGCGGAGAAGCTCCTCCAGGCCCTCTCCGAGGACGGCCGCCTCGACTACGACCGGGCCGAGGGGCTCGTCCAGGAGGTGCTGGAGGACCTGCGGGGCGGGATCCCGGCGCCCGCTCTCGACCTCACCTACCTCCGCGGCCCGGCGCGCTACCTCCCCATGCACAGCCTGAACGTGGCGCGCCTCGCGCTCCACGTGGGGATCGAGCACGGCCACGCGGCCGACGACCTCGCCCTGCTGGGGCTCGCCGCGCTCCTCCACGACGTGGGGATGCTCGGGGTCCCGGCCTGGCGCTACCTCCAGCCGCGGATCCTCTCGCGGGAGGACCTGCGCGCGGTCGAGGCGCACGCGGCGGAGGGGGCGACCTTCCTCGCGGGCCTCCCGAAGCTCCCGCCGCGCGTGGCTGCGATCGCGGGCCAGGTCCACGAGCGCCACGACGGCTCGGGCTATCCGGGCGGTCTCGCCGGGGAGGAGCTCGATCCGCTCGCCCGGATCCTCGCGATCTGCGACGCGTACGAGGCGCTCTCCTCCCCGCGCGTCTACCGCAAGCCCTTCGCCCCGGCCTCGGCCATGCAGATCGTGCTGCACGAGGGGAGCCAGGGCCGGTTCGACCCCAAGGCCCTCCGCGCCTTCGTGCGCGCCCTCTCGTACTACCCGGTCGGGAGCGTCGTCCACCTCCGGAGCGGCGAGATGGCGACCGTCGTGGCCGCCAACCCCCAGGACCCCCGCCGCCCGGTCGTCCGCCTCCTCTCCGACGCCGAAGGCCACGCCCTCGTCCAGCCGAAGACGGTGGACCTCTTCCGGGAGCGGGAGCTGGAGATCGCCTAAGCGGGTCGGCGGATGTCCTTGGGGATCGGCAGCCCTCCGACCTCGGGTCCGAGCCCGAGTCCGGTCGCGAGGACGAGGCCGAGTCCGGGGGGATCCGGCACCGGACTCGGATCCGGACTCGATCTCGGCCTCGATCGCGAGGTCGTCACCCTGCTCCTCGTAGTCCCCCGCGGCCACGCGTGGCTCGCCGACCAGGCGGCCCGGGCCGCGGGGTCGGCGGTCCTGAACCTGGCGGAAGCGATGGGACGCCGCGGCGCCCATCGGGCCCGCACCCTCCGGATCGCCGCCGGCTCCGTGCTGGAGGTCGCGGCCGGTATCGAGCTGCTCGCGCACCGGCGCGCGGGCGCCGAGCCCGCCCGGGCTCGGGTCCGGTTGCTCTGCGGCCGGCTGTCGGCGCTGATCGCCGGCCTGATTCGGCGCGCCGAGGGAGGAGGTGCGGGATCCCCGTAGGGGGATCCTCCCCTCAAGGAATCCTCTCCGGTTCCTCGGCGCAGGGCGGCCAGGGCCGGGGCTCCGATCCGCAAGGAGTTCTCCCGACCTGTTTAGGCTACCGCGCCGCGCCGAGGGCGGCGCGCAGGCTCGCGGTCTCGTCGGGGTCCGGCCGCCACCACGGGTCGGCGGCGGCGGCGCGCGCCTCGGCCCGCGCCAGGGCTTCGCGCGCGGAGCCGAGGTTCCCGAGCCGGAGCTGCGCCCGTGCCTCGAGGAGCGGGAGCGCCGGGTTCCCGGGGACGAGGGCGGAGGCGCGCCCCGCCGCCGAGGCCGCGGACCGGGCCAGCGCGTCGGTCCGGCCGCGGCTCGCGGGGTCCCCCAGCGCCGCGAGGCTCTCCGCGGCCCGCAGCGCCGTCCCGGCGAGCGCGGCGGGGGGGCCGGGGTGCCCGGGCGCGAGCCTCTCCGCCTCCTCGAGCGCCCCGAGAGCCCGATCCAGGAGGGGGGCCAGCGCCGCGGCCGGACCCGGGCGCGGGTCGGCGCCCAGGAGTTCCCCGTGCGCCGTCTCGAGCGCGCGGGCCCGGAGCGCGAGGAGCGCCGGGCTCCGCCCGGCCCCGGGGAGCCGGGCGACGGCCCCCTCCGCCGCGAGGCGCGTGCCCGAGCCGCCCTCCGCCGCGTCCCGGAGCCGCGAGTCGGCCGCCGCCGCGAGCGGGAGGATCGCGGCCGCGGACGCGGACACCGCCAAGAGGCCGAGCCACGCGATCCCCCGGCGCCAGGCGGCCGGAGGGGACCCGGGCTCGTCTCCCGGCGGCGGCTCGACGGGGCTCGCGAGGAGCCCGAGCAGGACGGCCGGGGCGAATACCGGTCCCGGCGCCCCGCCCGCTTCGTGGAGGAGAGCGAACAGGCCCGCCGAGAGGACGGCGGCGAGCGCCGCCGCACGGAGGTAGGGCGGGAACGGCGTCCCCCCGGGCCTCTCGGGAGCCGCCAGGCTCGAGGCGAGCGCGCCC
>JAKEIC010000086.1 GCA_022614695.1 Planctomycetales bacterium
CCCGGCGCACCCGGCTTCGCGACCTCCACAGTGCCGGCTACAATCTCTCACGCATCCGCTCCTGCATCCTCGCCCGCGGCCCATAGCGGAGTAGGACTAAGCGACGGCCCGCGGGGCCTCCTCGGCCCAGGGCGCGGGCGGGGGCGGACCGAACGGCAGTGGGGAACCGGTTTCCTCGAGGCGAGCGCCGATCCGGCGCTCCGCGATGTCGAGGAGGCGATCGAGGAGAGGGCCGTCCAGCTGCCGGCCGACGGGCGCCAGGCTCCCGAGGGGACGCATCTCGCCGTCCAGACAGGACACGCCCCCGTCCGGACGCGGGAGCACGTAGAGGAGCCCGAGGTGGCGCGCGCGGTTGCAGGGGCCGCAGAGCCGGTGGTCGTAGATCACGTCCGACACCCCGCCCCTCGACCGCGCCCGGCCGTGGTCGTGCTGCGTCGTGAGGGTGTTCCCGCAGAAGAGCGTCGCGCACTTCTCCCCGTCCCGCGCTCGGACCGCCCACTTCTCCGCCTGGGAGACGCTTCGCGATCCCGGCTTCTTCCCGCCCGGCCGCGGGAGGACCCTCGCGAGGCGTCTCCGGGGAATCCCGAGCCAGGAGAAGGCCTTCTCCAGACGCTCCTCGACGCTCCCGCAGGCGAGGAGGTCCGGGGAGAGGACCTCGCGCGGGCTGCGGCCGGGCACGCGGGACTCGGGGGATCTCAGGTAGAAGAGTCGGGGCGGCTCGTCGGGCTGCGAGACCCTGAGGTACCAGCCCGCCAGGGCGGCGAGGAGCGCGGCCGGGTCGCCGAGGTCCACGCCGAGCCTCCTCAGCTCCCCGGCGATCGGGTCCATCGCCGCGCCGAGCGGCCCCTCGAGGGTCGCGTGGATCCCCTCGGGGACCTTGGTGCCCACCGGCAGGGTCGGCCGCATGCCGCGGGGCACGCGCGGGGGCGAGTCGCCGGGGTCGGCCGAGCGCAGCACCGACAGGACGACGAAGGAGGGCTGGCCCTGGGCCCAGGCGGTCCAGACGGACTCCCGGTCGGGGCGGATGGCGCGGGAGAGTTCCCGGGCCTCGGTGTAGGAGACCCGAGCCGAGGCGAACGCCTCCGCAAGCCGTGGGCGGGAACGGAGCCGTCGGCCGAGGGCGGCGAGCTCCTCGACGTCGCGATCGGCGAGCCCGGCGTCGCGGGCTGTCCAGTCGAGGATCTCGCGCGGGATCTCGCCGCGGCGCACGCGGTCGGAGAGTTCGGCGAGGATCGCAGCCTGCCGGCGCCGGAGGACGTGGATCGCGCGGCCGGCCGAGGCGGCGACGGCCCGGACCTCGATCGGGTCGCTGCTCGCCGGGACGTGCGCCGCCTCGATGTCCACGCGGTCGAGCGCGGACGCCGGCACACCGTCCTCGGCGGGTGGCTCGGGGGCCTGCGACATCCCTTCGCCGGGCGAAACAGAGGACTCGTCCCGCCGTCTCTCGTCCGGGGAGGACGCGGGGAACCAACGGAACTCCGGGAACGCCCGGAGGAGGGCCTCGGGCTCGGCGGAGAGGGTCTCCCCGCGAGCCGTCAGGATCATGACGGTGGGAGGGCGCGCGCCGGGGGCCGTCACCTCCAAGGGAACGACATGGATGTTCGCCTCGGGGGTCTGGACCCACTCGACGCCCCGGAGCGGGTCCCGGAAGCGGCGGGGGGGCGGGGTGACCTCGGCGAGGCTCGCCGGTGCCGCCCCGGAGAGCGCCCTCCGCGCGAGCCCCTCCACCATGGCGGCGAGCGCCTCGCCGTTCCCGAGGGTCTTCTGGGTCTCCCGGCACGCGCGGTCCCGCGCTCGCGCCCAGATGTCGTGCTGCTCGGCCGCGAAGAGGACGGTGTTATCCAGCTTCCACCGGCGCGGGGCTCCCGACGACTCAGGATCTACAGGTAGAGGCCCGCAGCGGACCTTCCCCGCCTCGAGGTCCACATCTTGGGGAAGCTCCCCCGGCTTCGAGGCGTGGAGGAACTCGAGGAGCCTCTTCGGCGAGGTCCCCTCTGCGAACTGGACCCAGCCGCCGACGGTGAAGGGGGTCGCCTTCACGCAGAGCAGCCTGTACGCGGTCTCCGTGAGCAGCCCCGCGAGCCGAGCCTCGCGGAGCGCGGGCATCTTCTTCTCCGCCCGGACCCGGGCGCGGAGCGCCGAGGACTCGACAGGAGCGAGCCGGGCGTGCACTTCGGCGAAGCCGGAGACGGTCGGCGGGCACGCGAGAGCGAGCGGCGGATCCCCCTCGTGCGGCCGCTTCTCGCGGAAGCGCAGCCACTCGAGCCCCGCGCCCGCGACGCCCTCGGCGAGGCGGAGGGCGAGGGCCGTGTGACTCAGGGACCGCGCCACGTCGTCGGCCTCGAGCGCGGAGGGAACGAGGTCCTTTGGGGGCGAGTGCGTGATCGGTTCCATGCTGCCCTCTTTCGGTCGCGTCCGGTCGGGTGACGGATCCTCGGGTTGGATCCACTCTGGAAAAACGCGCGTTCTAGACTGCGCGATAGTACAGGAGTGCGCGCCCCATGTCAAGGGCTTCTCATCGGCATCAGGGGAGGAACGCGATCACGGCCACGTTCGCGGCGCCGTGGAGGAGGATGGGCGTGAGGAGGGTCCCGTGCCGCTCGCGGGCGGCGGCGAACAGGAGGCCGGGGACGGCGGTCACGAGCTGGCCCGGGTCGCGGTGCACGATCGCGTGCGAGACCCCGAAGAGGGCCGCGGTCGCGGCGGCCGCCCAGGACCCGCCCCAGGCCGTCCGCAAGCCGGCCTGGAGGTAGCCTCGGAAGAAGAGCTCCTCGGCCGGGGCGATCCAGAGCAGGTGGAGGAGGATCGCCGAGGCCCCCCGGACCTGCACCGGCGAGTGGCGCCCCCACCACGCCCCGATCAGCGCCACGGCCAGCAGCGCGACCGCCGTTTCGACCAGGGCGCGCGTCGGCCGTGCCGGGCCGTGGACGCCCCAGTCCCCCCGAGCGCGCCCCGCGAGCCAGAGGAACGCCGGGACCGACGCCCAGAGCGCCGGCCCGAGGACCCAGGCGGCGCCCCCGAGCGCCCGCGAGACCCCGAGCGGTCCGGCCAGCGCGACGGCCGCGGTCGCCGTGGCCCACGCGAGAAGCGGCCCTCGCAACTCGGCTCGCAGCACGCCTGCGGGGCGGAGCCTAGTTCGCCGGGAACCCGACAGTCAGGTGGCGCACCCGCAGGATCGTGCTGTTCGTCCCGGCCGGCAGGTTCTCCGCCCGGCACTCGTATGCACTGGTGATGGTTGCGCTCGAAGGCAGGGTCACGCCGGTCAGCGAACCGGCGAGCACGTTGTTAACGTAGAAGTCAATTGAGCTCGAGCTGCGCACCATGGCCAGGACCCGGTATTTGGTGCCGCTCGAGACCGTGGCGAGGCTCCCGGTGGCGGTCTGCACCCCTCCGACGATGACGACGCCCTGGAGGGTCGGGTTGCCGGCGACGGCAACGACGCGGAACCCGATCCCCTGCTGCAGGGCCCCAGTGAGCTGCGCCCAGCCTCCGGCGAGTATGTAGTAGTTGTTGTTCACGCTCGCGAAGTTGATCACGAAGAAGGCAGACATGAATGTGCCCGCGACGTTGAACGGGCCCCCGATGCCGATGAACTGGTTGCTGCAGATGTCGGTGAAGGAGCCCCCCGTGATGCTCGTGGTCAAGGCGCACTCGCCGTCGTTGGTTGCCACGGTCCCGCCTGAGCCCGTCGCGGTCTGCGCGCCCTGGAACGAAGCGCAGCACAGGTTCAGCCCGAAGGCTGGGTGCCGGAGAAGCGTGCCGTTCATCTCCACGTCCCCGCCCGCGACCTCGAGCGCAACGGCACCCGCGGTCGCCGACGTGTTCTCGAAGTAGCCGCCCCGCCCCGTGGCGTTGTTCGTCGAGCCCCGCACCCCGAACGCGCCGGGGAGCGCCGCGTATCCGTAGACTCCGGCCGCGACGCCCGGGGTGTTCGTGAGCCCCACGGAGCCGTAGACCCCGATCTCTGTCGTGCTCCCGCTGCTCGCGGAGTTGAAGAAGACTCCGGCAAAGTTGGGTCCGGTCAGAGTGCCCCCGAGTCCGGGCAGCTCCTGGTAGACACCGTAGATGGAGGTGGCATTGCCCAGGCCCGGCGAGTACGAGACGTTCCCGTAGTATCCGTAACAGGCGCCGCCCCCCGTCCGGCCCGCGTCGAGAGCTACCGTGTTGTAGATCCCGTACGCCGGGGCGGCCCGTAGACCCATCGCGCCGATACCGATCTGGCTGATCACGCCGTACACGGTGTTCGTGTTCGTGCTGCCCTCGATGTAGCTGGCGAGCCCGTGGACGGTGGCGCCGGTGATCCCGGACCGGACGACGCTATGCACGCCCCAGACGTTGTCCGGGTCGCTGCTCGTCCCGCCCAGGTCGCTCGAGATCCCGTACATCGGCCCGACCGCCGCCGGCCGCGTCGTCTCCACGGAGAGCCCGTAGTTGGTGACCGTGCTCCCGCCCGTGTTCGAGATGCGGGCGCCGTACCCGAACGCCCCCGAGGAAGTCAGCCCCGTCTTCGTGACGAAGGCGCCGATGGAGCCGGTCGCCGTCGTGATCTCCGTGCCGAAGCCCGAGCTGCTGGACGCGTATACGCCCGTGCCCGCGCCGGTCGCGTTGCCGAAGATCCCTCGGCCCGCGACCGTGTCCCCCTGGACACCGGTGCCGGCCGAGCTGTTGGGGGTGCTGCCGAACACTCCCAGGGGGGTCCCCGTCGTGGCCAGGTTCCGCCCCCAGACTCCCGCGGCGCCTCCGACGCTCGTGTTCGTGGTCCCGGCCACGCCCATCCAGCCGGAGCTGAACCCCTCGATCCCGAAGCTCGTGGAACTGCTGCCGTAGACGCCGGAGACATTCGTGCTCACTCCCTGGACCCCGTTCCCGTTCGATCCGCCTTGCCCGTAGACCCCGACTCCGTTCGTGTCGCTGTTGATGCCGTACACGCCGTACCCGCTGGCGGATGCCGACGAGCCGTAGACCCCGTACGCGACGCCCGACGTGGCCGTGGCCTGTCCGAACACGCCCCGGCCGCTTCCCGAGGCTGTCCCCTGCACTCCATAGCCCGTGCCCGACGAGGTCGAGCCGTAGACGCCGATCGAGCCCGCGGTGCCCGACGTGTTGGAGCCCCAGACGCCGTAGAGCGTGGACGAGTTCGTCTGCCCGACGACCCCGTACCCGCTTCCCGCGCTGAGCCCGTAGACGCCCACGCCCCCCGCGCCGCTCGACTCGCCCCACACGCCGGTCCCCGTGGAGGTCACCCCGAAGATGGAGCGGCCCGAGGAGCTCGAGGAAGTCCCGTAGACCCCGGGCGAGATCCCGGTAGTCGCCGTGTTGTTGCCCCAGACGCCGTAGCCTGCGGAAGAGGCCGTCTCGCCCCGGAGTCCGGTGCTCACGCCGGTGGTCGCGCTGTTCGTGACGGAGAGGCCGCTCGTCCCCGTGCCGGTCCCCGTCCACGATGCCCCGAAGTGGCTGTGCGCGGTCGCCGAGGCCCAGCTCGGGACTCCGCCCGCCAGCGTGAGGAGGTCGCCGTTCGCCCCCGCGGCGAGAGTGCTCCAGACCCCCGCCGCCGAGGTGAAGAGGAGCGCTCCCGTGGCCGTCGCGGATGTGTTGAGTCCGGTGCCCCCGTAGGCCGGTGCAATGACGCTCCCTTGCCAAGTCCCAGCGCCGATCGTCCCGACCGTCGTGATGCCCGTCAGGTTCCCCGTGGTGATGACGGTCCCTGAGGCGTCCGGGAGGTTGACGGTGCGCGCGGCGGTGATCCCGGACGCGCCAAACGTGGCGGAGGCCGTGCCGCCGGCGTTCCGCAGGAGGAGCGTCGCGTCGGCGAAGGTCTTGGCGCCCGTGTTGGTCTGCCCCGCCGCGAGCTGCATGAAGGCGGCCGAGTCCAGCCCGTCCAGGACGTCGGCGTTGACGTTGCTCCCCGACCCTCCCGCGCTCGGCGCCCAGGCGGTGCCGTTGTACCGCAAAACGTCGCCTGCGCTCGTCGGCGCGGTCGCGGCAACGGAGATCCCCCGCAGGCCCCCGACCGTCGTGGCGGATTCCGAGCCCGTCACGTCGCCCGCGAGCGTGTGCGAGTGGCTGGTGGCCGCGAAAACTGCGTGCGTGTGGAGCGTGTCCGCGTTCGAGGATGAACCCGCCGTGAGGGTCGTCAGGTTCGCGTCGGTGACCGAGGTCGCGGTAGTCAGTCCGGCGTCGGTGAGGGCGCCGATCCGCGCCGACCGGAGCGAATAGGGCGCCGATGTCATCTGGTAACGCGGCGTCATCGGGGCGTCGGCCCCGACCTGCAGCTCGAGCCAGAGAGCCTGGCTGAAGGTGAGGGTCCCCGGGAAGGCGGTGACGCTCCCGAGCCGCACGGAGTAGACGCCGTTGGCGTTCGGAGTGACCGCGTTGCCACCCGTGCGCGCCTCGGTCCAGAGGGCCGTCCCCCCCGTCGCGACGTTGAAGACGCGGAACGTGATGCCCGTCGCGGCCGTGATCGGGTTCCCGGAGGCGTCGGTGAGCTTCCCCTGGAAGTTCAGCTCGTTCACGACCTGGGCCGAGGCCGGCGACGCGAAGGCGCAGGCCACCACGACCGTTGCCAAAGCCGACGACCACTTCATCTCACGCCTCCTCTCGGACGCGGGCTGTGGAGACACTCCGAGCCCGGCCCAGCCGATTGCTTGCCCCCATGTTTCTGATCAAGACGACCTCGGAGAGAACCTCACGCCCTCCGGCGCCGGAGCAGGAGCACCGCGGCGAGCGCGAGCCAGGGCGCCAGAACGCCGAGCGGGGCGCCCGGCGGGACAGCGACCCCGACGGGCATCGCCGCGCAGCCGCCGCCGGACTTGCTCGACGGCGTGCGGAAGACCTCCTGCGGCGGGAAGTTCACGCTGCGGAGGGAGCCGACGGGCGCGCCGGTGGGGTTGATGTTCGTGGCGCCGCTCGTGGCGCCGGTCCCGACGACGTCGGCGTTCGCGGCGATGGTGGCCGCGGCCGTCGCGCCGCCCGTCGCCGAGGGGATCAGCGTGTAGGTCACCAGAGCCGTCACCGTCGTGCCCGCCGGGACCGCGAGCCCGACCGCGCCGAAGGTGAGCGTACCGTTGTCGCCCGAGTAGGCCTGGGTCGTCGAGAGCTGGCTCGCGCCTCCGTCGTCCGGGAGGCCGTTCGAGTTCACGTCGTTCCAGAGCTTCACCTGCTGGATCTCGAGCCCGTCGTCGAGGGTCCCGGTCGCCGTGAGGCGGACCGTGTTCACCGTGATGGTCTCGACGCTGCTCGCCGTGACCGTGAACTGGAGCCACCTCTCATCCACGACGCCCGGGGCGACCGAGGTGCCGCCCGGATTCGCGGGGCCGACCGCTATCGAGAGGGATCCCGGGGTGGCCCCGCCCGCGATCGTCTTCACGCCGCCCGCGACCGGGAGCCCCGCGGGGACGATCGGGTTGCTCGAGGAGTCCACCGCCGAGACGCCCCCGACGGCAACGGTCGCCTGGAAGGTCGAACCGGCCGTCGGCGAGCCCGTGAACGACTCGCGGACGAGGAGCGTGGTGTTCGATCCGGCGGCGAGCGAGATGAGCGGCGTCCCCGAGAAGGTCACGGTTCCGTTGTCGCCGGAGTAGGTCCCCGTCGAGCCGAGCTGCGCCTCCGTCCCGTCCACGACGCCGTTCGTGTTGGCATCGTTCCAGAGTTCCACGTTGTTCACCTGGGTGCCGTCGTTCCCGGTCCCCGACGCCGTGACCGTGATCGAGTTCACCGTGATCGTCCCCGCAGCCGCCCCGGTCGTGAAGCGGAACTGGACCATCGAGACGTTGGTCGCCGAGGCCGACTCGTTCGTCGCCCCCGGGTTCGAGGCCCCCGCCGCGACCGAGAAGCTCGGCACGCCGGTCGTCGGCGTCCCGAAGGTCGTCTCGCCCGGGCCCGCCGTGTTGATATAGCCGGTGCTCGTGGTGCGGCCGATCAGATTCGTCGGGTCGGTCACGAACAGGGTCCCTCCGATGGAGCCGAGCTGGACGTAGCTCGCGGATGACGCGACCCCGCCGCCCTGGTCGAATTCGGCGGGGTCGTTGACGAAGTTGGCTGATGTAGCGGCCCAAGCGATCGCCGCTCCGGTGACCACCACGATCCCGGCGAATCCGACTGTACGTCGCGCCACGATCGGCTCCCTTCCTTCGCCCGCTCCGCCGCTACTTGGCCTCGACCGACGAGCCGGCCAGCCTAGCCTCAATCGCCGAGAGCCGCGCCTCGAGGGCCGCGATCTTTGCGTCCTTCTCCTTCACGACAGAGTAGAGCCCCTGGATCGCCGCCAGCGCGACGCCGTCGGCATCGATCGTGACGATGTGCCGTTCGTCTTCGCCGATCCTGAACGCGGCGTAGAAATCCTGTGCCATGGGCCCCATGTGCCGGATAGACGGACTCTCGCTCTTGTAGTTCCAGGTGCTCATCGGGATCACGCTGAGCCGGTCCAGGATCTCGCGGGCGTTCACCGCCTCGAAGTTCTCCTTGAGATTCCGATCGCTCACGGCCGCCCAGGCGTTGGCGCCGGTGGCGAGCGTGACGCCCGCGGTGAGCGTCCCGTTCGAGTAGAACCGTACTCCGCCCGAGCATCGCGCTGTCCACTCGTTGGCAGCGCTGGAGAGGAGGTCCGTGCCCGTGCCGTCGCCCCAGACGAAGGACCCCAGGTGGTTCGCCTTCGCGCGGTTCCCTGCCGCGAACGCGTAGGTATTCGTCGCCGAGTTGTTAACGCCGCCCGGTACCGTCGCGAAGGTCCCACTCGCCGTATTGTCCTGTCCGCCGCCGACCGCGGAGTTGTTGCCCGTGGCGAAGGATCGGAGACCTCCCGCCGCCGTGGACCAGAAGCTCGTCGCCTGGTTATTCTCGCCACCTCCCACCGTGCTTGACTGCCCGGTCGCGATGTTGTTGCTGCCGCCGCCGACGGTCGCGTAGGGGCGATCGGAGTTGGTCCCCGCGTTGTCGCCGGCCTGGTTGTTGTTCCCTCCTCCGATGGTGCAGTTGGAGTCCGTCACGAGATTCGAGTTGCCTCCGGAGATCGTGCCGTATACGAAGGCGTTGATGGTCTGGAAGTCGCCGCCCCCGATGAACCCACCACCGCCGCCGGAGAGCGCGTGGCCGAGTCCACCGACGATTGACTGGTTGTTCCCCGCAGTGATCGCATTGCTGACTCCGCCGGCGATGACGTTATTCCCGGCTCCCCCGCACGCGTTTCCGGAGCCCCCTCCGACGGTGTTGTTGGCCACAGTCGCCGAGTTATTGAGGCCTCCGCCGACAGTGCCGTAGTTCGCGGTGACAGAGTTCGGAGTCAGGGCGTTACCTCCTCCGGATACCGTCGCCCCAACGACTCCCGCCGCCACGGAGTTGTTGGGGTGTCCACCGATGAAATTCGGGCTCGTGGCATTAGGCTCGAGACGCAGCGCTCGGACGTTGTTGACCCTGAAACTCAGTGCCACGCCGTCCGTCGTCCCGATGAAGTTGGTCCCGTCCACCGTGCCGGCGTTCCCCAGGATGTCCCACTTGTTGCCGTGGGTGTGGAGCGACTGAGCGTTGCTCGTCGCGCCCCCGGTGAGAATCGAGAGGTTGGCACCGGTCGCGCCCGTGGTCCACGCGCTGCCGCCGATCTGGAAGGTGCCAGCGCCGACCTCAAGCGCTACCCCGCCGGCCGAATTCTCGAAGTAACCTCCGATACCCGACGCCGCGCCCGCCCTCCCGCGCACCCCGTTCCCGGTTGATACGTTGCCGAACACTCCCCAGCCGCCCGTATCGAACCCGTACACGCCGATCCCTGAGCCGCCGCCAACCCCATAGACGCCCCAGCCGCCAGAGTAGGCGGTGCTGCCGTAGACGCCGATGGAACTCCCCAGGAGGCCGGTAGTGTCCGAGTTGTAACCCTGCACGCCGTATCCGGCGGACGAGGCCGTAACGCCCCGGACACCCGCGCCGGCGCCTGACGTGGCGGCCTGGTCGCCGTAGACCCCGACCGCTATCGGGTCGTTCGCCTGGCCGAAGACTCCGAACCCGGCGTCGCCGTCGGCCGCCGCGAGTCCGGTGCCCGTCTGTTCCCCATAGACCCCGATCGGGATGTCCTGCTGCGCCGCCACGCCGGCCGCCCCCGACAGTCCGGCAACGCCCGCGGCGAGTCTCCCTCCGACACTGCCGAGGATGCCGACGCCCGACGCATGGCTCGCGGTGCCGAAGACTCCGTGCGGGGGGATCTGGCCGGCCTGGATGGCGGCGGTCGTGTTCGTGTTGATCCCGTAGACGCCGCTTCCCCCGTCGTTGCGTGCCTCGCCGCGGACGCCGATAGTCTGCGCGGTCGCGCCCGTGTCAAGGTTCACTCCGTAGATGCCGAAGCCGGCAGGGCTTGTGCACTCCCCGCGCACGCCATATCCCGCGCCCACAACCGGCAGGTACTGCCCGAACACACCCGAGCCCGGACCGTTGTTCCCGGTGGGGACGATTCCCCGGATCCCGCTCCCTGCCGTCCCGGCGCCTCCGGTCACGCGTCCCTGTATGGCGTCCCCGGCTGCGCTCCCGTTGTTCACGTCCAGCCCGAAGCTGCCCGCCACGCCCGACCAGGACTGGTTGAAGTGGTTGTGCGTCGAGCTCGCGCTCACCCACGTCGGCACGCCTCCCGAGACCGCGAGGACGTCGTTCGCGACGCCGATGCCCAACGTCTCCCACGCCGTCGCCGCTGCGTTCCGCCGGAGCAGAGACCCGGCGGTCGTCGCCGAGGTGTTCAGACCTGTGCCCCCGTACGCCGGCTGGATGATGCCCGCGTTCCACGTCCCCGACGTGACCGTCCCTGTGGCCGTGATCGCCGTGAGGTTGCCCGTCGTGATGACTGTTCCCCCCGCGTCCGGCATGATGAACGAGCGGCTCACGGTCGCGGTAGAAGTCAGGACTGAGTAGGCACCTGCGACGCTCCCGAGAATCCGGAGAACGCCGTTGTCGAGGTTGAGCTCACCGCCGAACTGCACCCTGATGATGTCCTGTCCACCGGTGTTGTCTCCCAGCGTGAGGATGCCGGCGCCCGTCGATCCCCACGAGTCGCTCGCGGTCTGGTTGATGTACTGGGCGTCGTGGCTGTGGGCGCTCCCTGGCTGCCACGTCGGCGTGCCGCCGGAGATCGTGAGGACGTCGTTCGCGGCGCCCGGGGCGAGCGTACTCCACGTGCCAAGCCCGGTCGTGCGGAAGATCGATCCCAGGACCGCCGCAGACGTGTTGATCCCGGTCCCACCGTAGGCCGCGCCGATGGGGGTGCCGTTCCACGTCCCGGATGCGACCGTCCCGGTGGCCGTGATTGCCGAGAGGTTGCCCGTCGTGATCACGGTCCCCGTCGCGTCCGGGAGGGTGATCGTGCGAGCGGCAGCGAGAGGCGCCGAGACCACCGTGGCGTAATCGACCTGGGGTGCGCCGCCCTCGAGGATGCTCACGCCCCCGTTCGCGTTCAGTGTGTTGTTGAAGTTGGAGACGCCGCCCACGACCAGGGATCCGCTGAGCGTCGTGGCGCCCGTCACCCCGAGCGAGCCGCCCAGAGTGGAGGCGCCCGTGCCGACCGTGAACGTGCTCGCGCCCGAGACCGAGAGGGGCCCGACCGTGAGACCTCCGGTCTTGGTCTGGGCCGTAGCAGAGGTGTCCAGGAAGCTACCGGCTGTGTTGCCGCTCAGGAAGGCCGCGTTGAGGTTTGCAACCAGCGTGCTGGACACCACCGTGAACGGGGCCGTCCCCGCGGCGTTCGCGAACGAAACGTTGTTCCCTGCGTTGAACGTGATCGTGTCGGCGCCGAGGGTGCTGTCGCCGATGGCGAGGGTGCCCGCCGCGGCCGCGTTCCCCCAGGTCGTGTTCGCGTTGCTGCGCATGAAGTCGGTCGAGGTGAGCCCGTCCAGCGCGTCCGCGTTGATGTTGCTGCCCGCACCGCCCGAGCTGGGGGCCCACTGGGTCCCGTTGAAGCGGAGCACGTCGCCGGCGCCCGACGGAGCCGTTGCGGACACCCCGAAGCCCCGCAGCCCGACAACCAAGGTGGTCGCGAGCGCCCCGGTCACGTCGCCCGCCGCCGTGTGCGTGTGGGCCGTCGTCGAGTAGGCCGAGTGCGTGTGCAGCGGGCCGACGGACGCGTCGGAGCCGTTCGTGACCGTGTTCAGGTTCGCGGCCGTCGCCGTGACCGTCGTCCCGCTGATCTGCCACGTCCCCGCGATGTCGAGCGCGATGCCGCCGCCGCTCGCCGTGAACCGGCCGCCGACTCCCGTCGCCCCGGTCGCGTCGAACCGCCCGCCGATCCCCGTGACCGTCTCGCCGTAGACCCCGACGCCCGCGTTCTGGCTCCGGCCGAACACCCCGCGCGAGGTGGCGCCCGAGGTCGCGCCGACGGATCCCAGCACCCCCCAGCCTGCCGAGTGGGCGGCGTTCCCGTAGACGGCGATCGGGTTCCCGGCTGCGGCGAGGGTGTCCGTGTTCACGGCGAAGACGGCGTAACCGGCCGGGTCCGCCGTCTCGGCGCGGACCGCGTTGCCGGTCCCCGTGTTCTGGACGTAGAGCCCCGGGTTCGTCGCCCCGGTCCACGTCGCCCCGTAGTGGCTGTGCACCAGGATCGAGTGCGTGTGCAGGGCCGAGGCGTCGGTGCCGCCCGTGAGCGTGTTCAGGTTGGTCGCCGTGACGTTCGCGCTCGTGGCGATACCCCCGATCTGCCAAGTCCCCGCGATGTTGAAGGTCGTCCCCGCGTTCGTCGTCAGTGTCCCCGCGGTGAAGTTCGTCGTCGTGTTGCTGCGGAGGAACGCGGCCGAGTCGAGGGAGTCGAGCAGGTCGGCGTTCAGGCTGCTCGTGGAGCCCTGGGGCGACACGCTGATCACGCCCGACACGATGGTGATGTTCGTGCCGGCGGTATAGGTCGAGCCCGTCGCGTCGAGCGCGGGAGCCCAGGCGCTCCCGTTCCACTTGAGGACGTCGCCCGAGGCGGGGGCCGTCGCCGAGACCGGCCGCGTCTGGAGACCGTCCACCGTGGGGCTCGGATAGGTGCCGGATAGGTCGCCGGCCGCGGCGGTGCTCGTCGTGATGTCGTCCGCCGCGTTCGTGTCGCCCGTGTTCGTCACGGTCCAGGTGTTTGCCGCGAACGAGACGCTGACGCCCGTGCCGGCGGCGACGGTCGGGGCCGTCACCGTGACGGTCGAGCCGGCGGCCGAGACGGTGTTCCCGTTCGCCCCGGCGATCGTGAGCGCGCCGACGAGGCCGTTCAGGCTGTTCACCCCCGCGCCCGCGCCCCCGACCGTGAACCAGGCGCTCGTCGTCGTGTCCCACATCTTGAGGAGGTTCTGGTCGGACCGCCAGATCATCCGGCCCTCGGGCTGGGGCCCCGCGGGGTCGGCGGTGATGTTCTCGGCGACGAGGTTCAGCGCCATGTTGCTGTTGAGCTGGAGGCTCGTCGCGGCCGTGACGGTGAGCCCCCCCACCGTCAGCGCGCCGGACTTCGTCTGGCCGGTCCCGCTCGTGTCGAGGAAGAACGAGGCGGCGTTCCCGCCGAGGAACTGCGCGTTCAGGTTCGTGACCAGGTTGGCGTTCCCGACGGAGAACGGGGCCCCGGTCGCGGGCGAGAACGACGGCGCCGTCGCGAAGGTGTAGGTGGCCGAGATCGTGGTCGGCGCGTTGTTGAGGACCACGCTCGCAGGAAGCTGCCCGGTCGTGACCGACCCGCTCAGCGCGGAGAGGGCGTGGGTGTGGAAGGAGTCGGCGTTCGTGGTCGAGCCGCCGGTGACGGTGTTGAGTCCCGTGGCGCTGGCGGTCACCGCGCTGCCGGCGATCTGCCAGCCGCCCGCGATGTTGAGCGTGGCCCCGCTGGCCACGGTGAGCGTGACGCCGGAAAGCACGCTCGAACTCAAGTTGCTCCGGAGGAAGGCGGCCGAGTCGAGCCCGTCGAGCTGGTCCGCGTTCAGGTTCGTGACGAGGGTCGAGTTCGTGCCCACGCTGAAGGGGGCCCCCGTCGAGGCCGTGAAGAGCGGCGCCGCGGAGAAGGTCGCGGCCGAGGCGAAGGTCTGGCCCGCGGACCACGACTGGGCGACGTTGAGCCGGGCGATGTTCGCCGAGAGCTGCGAGTCGGCGAGGGTGCCCGAGAGCGCCGAGAGGGCGTGCGTGTGAAGCAGGTCCGCGTTCGACGACCCGCCCGCCGTGAGAGTCCCCAGGTTCGCGTCGGTGACCGTCCCCGCCAGCCCCGCGTCCGTGAGGCTCCCGAGCCTCGCCGACCGCAGGGAGTAGGGCGCCGAGGTCATCTGGTAGCGCGGGGTCATGGGCGCGTCGGCGCCGACCTGCAACTCGAGGAAGTAGGTGCCGCCGAACGTGAGGGTCCCCGGGAAGGCGGTGATGCTCCCGAGCCGCACGGAGTAGACGCCGTTGGCGTTCGGGGTGACCGCGTTCCCGCCCGTGCGCGCCTCGGTCCAGAGGGCCGTCCCCCCCGTCGCGACGTTGAAGATGCGGAACGTGATGCCTGTCGCGGCCGTGATGGGGTTCCCGGAGGCGTCCGTGAGCTTCCCCTGGAAGTTCAGCTCGTTCGGCGCCTGCGCCGACGCAGGCGCGGCCGCGAAGGCCACCGCCGCGAGCGCCGCGGCCGCCGCAAAAACTGTGGTCGTCCTCATCTGGCACCTCCGCCGGGGGGGTTGCCCCCCCGCCCGTCAGACCCGCCGTCCGATCTGCCATCCCGGGGCGTCCCCCCGGACGCGGGCGGGGTGGTCCCGCCCGAAGCCCCGAGCTTCTCGCCCCCGAGCTTCACCTTGTCCAACTCCCCACGCTTGTCGTAGACGTCAATGAGGAGCCGCTTCGCCTGCGTGCGGAGCGGCGCCTCGGCGGCCCCCTCGGAGAGGTTCTTCAGCCGCGCCAGCGCGTCGTCGGTCCGGTTGAGCCGCAGGAGCACCTCGGCGATGTTGTAGGAGGCCTGCTCCTTCATGGCTGTCGCCGTCGCCCTCGCTTCCGCCTCCTCCAGCACCTTAAGGGCCTTGTCGGCCTGGGCGTTCGCCAGGTAGAGCCGCGCCTTGCTGCGCGACACGACCACGTCGCTCTCCCCCTCGCTCCCGAGCTGGTCGGCCCACTCGACCGACTTCGGGGAGTCGCCCAACTCGCCGTAGAGCTCGGAGAGCTTCTCGCAGTAGAAGTTCCGGATATCCGCCTTCTTCGCCTGGGTGTGGAGGGCCCCGTAGACGCGGATCGCGTCCTCGAGCCCCTTCCGGTAGCCCGCCGCGTCGTTCTTCGCCTGGTGGGCCTTCGCCAGGACGTAGAAGTACACGGCGTTCTCTTCGCCGAACTCCCCGAGGATGCCGATCCCCTTCTGGATCGCGCGGATTGCGTCGTCGGCGTGACCGTACTTCAGGTGGACCTGAGCCAGGTCCACCTGATACCCGGCCTCGCCCCGCCGCCGCTGGATCTCCTCCGGGGCGAGCTTCGGGTAGAGGATCACTTCGCCGCCCGGCCCGTGGCCGTGCGGCTGATCGGCCCCTGCGTGCTCGTGGCCGGCATTCGCCCCGTGCGGGTGCGCGGCCCCGACGGCCGGCTTGGCGGCCGACGCGGTCGTGCCGGCCCCCGAGGGCGCGACAGAGCCGCCGGCCGGCGCCTCGGACGACCGCCCGCCGCAGCCTGCGGCGAGCAGCGCTCCCAGCGCTCCCGCGACCGCGAACCGTGAACTGTGAACCGTGAACGGCATTTCTACGGCACCCTCAGCTCCCACACGTCGGCAAGGTCGGGCGTCGTCCCGTCCTCGCCGCCGAAGACCACCAGCCGCCGCCTCTGCGGGTGCCAGACCATCGTGTGGCCCCGGCGCGCGGGAGGCTGCGGGTTCGCCCCGTTCGGGTCGCCGACGAAGTGGCCGTTGGCCGCGGCGCCCCCGCAGCCGAGGTCCAGCATCCAAACCTCGCTGGTAGCCGCCGGCGGCGGGTAGTAGGTCGCCGAGACGGAGTCGAGCCCGCCGAACAGGAAAGCCCGCCTCTCCGTCGTCCAGCCTGCGACCGCCGCCTCGAACCGGACCCCTGGGCCCGTGGCGATGGGGGCGATCGTCGCGCCGACCGGCGCGAGCTGCCCCCACGTCGGGGTCCCCGTGGCGGGGAGGGACAGGGCCCAGAACTCGCTGTTCGCGTTGGTCCCGTCGAACCCGCAGGCGACGATCATCCTCTGCGAGGGTCCGTCGTAGAGGGCCGAGGACCCCTCGCGCGCGCTCGGCGGCGTCCCGAAGGGAGTGAGCTGGGTCCAGGTCGCCGTCACAGAGGCCGGCGGGATACCGGAGAACTTCAGCTCCCACACCTGGTTGTTCCGGGTGGTCCCGTTCGTCCCCCCGAAGACGATCATCCGGTCGTTCGACACGTCGTAGGCCGCCGCGTGGCCGAAGCGGGCCGAGGGGGGCGTTCCAGACACCGTCACCGACACCCAGGGAGGCGTCGTCGTGGCCACAGAGAGGTCGAGCGCGAACGTGTCGTTGAAGACCTGCGGGACGCCGGAGTCCTGTCCGCCGAAGACCCACATCCACTTCCGGAACGAGTCGTAGACGGCCGTGTGGCCCTGCCGCGCCGCGGGGGCGGTGCCCGTGGGGTTCAGGGTCACCCAGTTGGCGCCGCCGCCGGCGAGGACGAGGCAGCGCGTGTCGTTATACGTGGTGGACGTCGCCGCGATGAACCCTCCGTGGATCACCATCCCCTCGGTGAGCGGGTCGAAGATCGCCGAGTGCCACCGGCGCGCGGGTGCCGCCGGGCCCGTCGGGTTCACCTGGAGCGTCGAGACCGAGATCGGGAACCCCGGGACGACCACGGCCACGTTGTCCACGCGCGCCGCGGCCCCGAGCGAGACGCCCCCGATCGTGAGGGACCGCGAGCCGAGGGTCGGCGAGAGCGGCGCCGGCGACGAGACCACCAGGAGCCCGTCCCGGTAGTACTCGACGAAGCGGTCCGAGCGGATCACGATCCGGTAGGAGTGCCAGGTCGTCGTGAGGGCCTCGCTCCCGACGGGCGTGATGATGGAGCCCCCGAAGTGGTACTGGATCGTGTTCGGCCCGTTCGCGTCCACGAGCACGCCCGCCGCCATGTTGGGGACGCCGTCGGAGGTCGTGGAGGTGCCGTCGTCGAGCCCGCACCAGGCCCGCGCGTTCACGGTCGTCGAGGGGACCCGGATGTCGGCGCGGATCTCGAGGCCGCCGTTCAGGGCGAAGAGCTGGTTCGAGAGCGCCTCGCCGCTCCCCGTCGCCCCTCCGCCCGGGTTGAAGGAGGGCGCCGGGTTCCCGGAGAAGATCGCGTCAATGGAGGGGTTCGCGCCGCCGCCGTTGCTCGGGGAGCCCGTGACCGCGCTGGTCCACGGGGCGAGGCTCCCGCCCGCGAAGCCGTCCGAGAACGTGATCGTGGCCGTGGGACCCGTCCCCGCCACGAGGAGGTTGTCGAGCCGGACGGCCGCGCCGGCGGAGCGGCCCCCGAGGGTCACCGGCCTCTGGAGCCCGCCCCCGGCGAGGGTCCCCGCCGTGAGGTGCACGAGCGCCCCGTCCACATAGAACTCCACCCGGCAGTCGCTACGGATGTTCACCAGGTAACGGTGCCACGACGTGTCGGGCAGGCCCTCCGAGAAGACGACCGCGTTGTTCAGGTAGTACTGCCTGGCGCTCGAGGCGCCCGAGAGGAAGACGCCGGCCGCGATCTGCGGGACTCCGTCCACGCTCGCCGTCGTCCGGAGGCCGAACCAGAGGTCGGAGTTCACCGACCCGAGCGTCGGGACCTGCGCGTCGGCCGAGATCGCGAGGCCGTACGAGGTCCGGTAGACGAGCTTCGTCACCGCCTCGCCGTTCGCGCCCGACCCGCCGCGCGGGTCGAAGGCCGAGCCGGGGTTCCCCCCGCCGGCCGTCACCGGGACGGGCGCGCCGCCGAGCGTGAAGCCGGCGAGCCCTCCCTCGAAGTCGTCGGAGTAGAGCCGTCCGGCCGGCGCGGGTCCGAGGGTCTCCGTGCCCGGCGTGGTCTTCGAGGGGGACGGCTGGAACGCGATCGCGCCGATGGCCGCGTAGTAGGCGATCCCGCACCCGCTCGCGAGCGGGGCCGCCAGGAGGAGAGTCCAGCACCTAGTTCCCACGGCCGCCTCCATGACTCACGGGCTTCGGCGGGAAGACCGCGCGCCCGGGGTCGCCGCAGAGCAGCTCCGGCTTCTGGTTCGCGCCCGAGACCGACGCCCAGGTCTCCACCTCGGAGACCGCGTGGTCGAGGACCTCGGCCACCGTGATCTTCCCGTCCCGGTTCCCGTCCGCGGCGCCGGCGAGGCCCTTGAGGAGCGCCCCGGTGAATGCGCCGTGACCCGAATCCTCGTCGTCGCCCGCCTCGCCGTCCCGGCCCGAGCCGAGGATCACGACGAAGCCCGGGCGGCTCGCGGCGGCGGCCGGCGCGCCGACCGGCGTCCCCGCCTCGCCCCGGGCCCCGAGCGACCGCGCCCCGGTCTTCACGCCGAAGCCGGCGTCGATGAGTAGGACCACGGTACCGGGGACCCCGGAGAGCGCCTTCTCGATCTCGGCGACCGGGAGCCCGGTGCCCATCAGGCTGTTCACGTCCGAGTCGTAGAGGTAGAGGACCGGCTCGCGGGGGTCCTCCTTCTTCGCTCCGGGCCGGTCCTCCGCCGCGCCGTAGGTCGCGACGTGGACGAGGACCACGTCGTTCTCGCGGGGGCGGCGGGCGGCCACCTTCTTGAGCGCGTCGAGGACCTTCGCCCGCGTGGCGTCCTTGCCGAGGAGGAGGGTCCCGTCGTCCTCGCGCATCCCGGGGCCGCCCGACGAGACGAGCCAGTCCCAAACGGCCTTCGCGTCGCCCTCGGCCTGCTTCAGGGGCGGGATCTCGTCGGCCTTGGCCACGTAGCGGCCGGCCCCGGCCACCACGGCGTAGATCCGCGCCGGGGCGGCGCCCAGGACCTCGGCGTAGGTCCCCGAGGTGAGGCCCTGCCGGAGGGGACCGCTCACCTGCTTCAAGAGGTTCGCCGTCGCCTCGTTCCGCGCGTGGACCCCGAGGGTCTCCGCCGCGGCCTTGAAGTTCGCCTCGCCGACGAAACTCGAGTGGGCGACCATCGAGAGGCCGAGCACCGCGTCGCTCCAGAAGTTCAGGCCCCGCTGGAGGTCGGAGAGGGCGTACTCGACCTTGCCCCGGAGTTCGGAGTCCCAGAGAGGCTTCCCGGTCCGGGCCTCGAGGACGGACACCGTGTAGGCGGACTCCATCGCGAAGTTCTCGTCGGCGACGAAGACCGAGGGCCATCCGAAGAGGAGCCAGATCGGGATGTTCAGGTAGACGCTGCCGCTCCGGCCCGTGTAGGCGACCTTCTGCTCGCCCGGCGTGACGGTGAGGACCAGGTCCAGCCCGGACCGGTCAGCCGCCGCCGCCGCGTCGGAGGGCTTGCTCGCGGCGTCCACGTCCCGGAGGACCTGCACGTCGGCGAAGAGGCCCGACCTCTTCAGGGCCGCGCCCACCTCGTCGCGGACGAGGTCGGTCTTCACCCCGACGCGCCAGGCCATCGGGCCGGCCGTGCCCTCGGAGGGCGCCGAGGCGGGCGAGAGGCCGGCGACCCCGAGCCGCAGGGGGACCGGCTGGCCCCGGGCGGCGACGAGCGCCTTCACGTCGTCGCGGGCGAAGAGGTCGGGCGAGGGGAGGCTCCCGCAGCCCGCCCCGGCCGCCCCCGCGACCGCGGCGGCGCCGAGGACGAGGATCCGTGTCTGCTTCATCAGATGAAGAGCGGGCGGGAGACCCGGGGGAGGAATCATAGGCACGGCGGTCCTCCTGTCAACTACCCACCGGGGCCCGGGCGCAGTCCGGGCGTCCGGCCTTCGCCCGCCGAGATAGAACCCGAGCGCCGACCCCAGGAGCATCCCCGATCCCTCTTCTGCTGGTCCCCTGGGGCGGGCCCGAGAACCGAACTCGGACGATCCTACACCGGCTGCCGAGCCTGTCAAGGGGGGTCGCCAGTGGGGCGGGGCCGCGTCCGGTCACTATCCGCGGCACCGACTTTGCTATCCTCATCTTCCGTGATCTGGCGGATCCGCTCCGGTTGGACGCTCTCCCTCGCGGCGCACGGGGCGGGGCTCGCAGCGCTCGTCGCGGTCGCGGTCCCGGGCGGGGTGGCGGGGGTCGCCTCGAACGGCGCGGCGCCGATCGCCTGGGTCGGGGCGTCGGAGGAGGAGCCGGACGCCGAGGAGATCCTGGAACGGCCGACTCTCCCGGACGCCGAGGCGGCTCCCGTTCCCCCCCTCCCCGGGATCCTCGAGCCGACCGAAGAGCCCGCCGAGGACGCGCCCGCCGGGCCGCCCGACCAACGGGAGAGGGCCCCCTCCCTCGCCGCCCTCCTGCGGGCGAGCCCTTTCTCGCTCCAGGCGTGCCGCCCCCGGCCGCCGCGGACGGCCGTGCCCGCGGCCGCGACGGCGAACGCGCCTCGTCTCGTCGCGGGGTCCCCGCCCGCCTACCCCGCGGCGGCGGCGGCCTCGGGAGCCGCGGGGCACGTCCTCCTGCGGATCCGGGTCTCGGCCGACGGCCGCGTAGCCGAGGTCACGGTCCAGGAATCCTCGGGGTGGCGAGCGCTCGACGAGGCGGCCGTCGCGGCGGCGCGCGACTGGATCTTCGAGCCCGCCCGAGCCGGCGGTGTCCCCGTCGAGGCCTGGGTCGAGGCGCCGATCCGGTTCGTGATCCCCTAGGCAATCCTCGAGCGACACGTGTCGCGGGCCCCGACACGCGCTGTCGGGGATCGCGTCCCCCGGGGGCGCGCGAGGCACCGCCTCCGCCGCCCCCCCCAAGGCATACCCGTTGCTCCCGCCCGGGGACCCGGCATGCGTCCGTCCGTCCCGGCTCTCGCGCTCGTCCTCGGCCTCGGCGTCCAGGCGTCGGCTCAGGAGCCGGCCCCCCCGCACGCCGAGGAGCCGGCCCCGCCGGCCCCGAAGCAGGAGCCCGCGGCGCCCCCGCGCCCGCCCGACTCCCCCGCGGTCCGCCTCCCCGAGGTCGTCGTGACCCCCGCGCGACGGGCGGCCGACCCGTTCGGGACCCCGGCCGTCGTCCGGGCCGCGGCCGGCGAGGTCCTCTTCGAGCGCCGCGCGCGCCGCACGGTCCCCGAGGCGCTCGGGGACGTCCCGGGCGTCGGGGTCCAGAAGACCTCGCAGGGGCAAGGGTCGCCGTACCTGCGCGGGTTCACCGGATTCAGGACCCTCACCCTCCTCGACGGACTCCGGCTCAACAACTCGGTCTACCGCGACGGGCCGAACGAGTACACGACTCTGGTGGACCCCGCCGCCCTCGACCGGCTCGAGGTGGTCGAGGGGCCGGGCTCCGTCCTCTACGGGAGCGACGCCGTCGGGGGAACGGTGAACCTGCTCACGCGCCGGGTGCTGCCCGACCACGACCCCGAGGACCGGGCCACCGAGGCGACGTGGGAGCGCCGGCTCGGATATCGCTACGGGAGCGCCGACCGGTCGAGCGTCGCACGGGGAGAAGTCGCCGGCCGGCTCGGGACCCGCTTCGGGGCCCGCGCGGGCGGGACCTGGGCCGACTACGACGACGTGGACGGCGGGCGGCACGTGGGGGTGCAGCCCCGCACGGGCTACGAGTCGCGCTCGGGGGACGTCGCGGCCGAGTGGCAGCCCGCGCCGGGGGTCCGGCTCCGCGCCGCGGCCCTCCACACGACGCAGGAGGACGCCTGGCGCACGCACGCGACGGTCTTCGGGCTCGCGTGGCACGGGACCACGGTGGGCACCGACCTCGCCCGCGTCCTCGACCATGAGCGGACGATCGGCGCGCTCCACCTGGACGCGGCGAGGCTCGGCGACCTCCCCGTGCGCGACCTCCGGCTCTCGCTCTCGGCCGGACGTCTCGCCGAGGAGCAGGACCAGACGCGCGCGAGCGGGTCCCGGAACGTGCAGTCGCTCGTGGCGACCACCTACCAGGGGGCGGTCCACGCGACGACCCCGTTGCTCGGCGGCCGCCTACTCTACGGCCTCGACTGGGCGCGCGACCTCGTCCAGTCGGCCCGCAGGAACTTCGCGGCCGGGACGGGGCTCTTCACCGGGTCCTCGATCCAGGGCCCGGTCGGCGACGACGCCCGGTACGACCTCCTCGGCGCCTTCCTCGAGGCGGAGGCCCCGCTCGCGCGCTGGCTGGAGGCGACGGCGGGGGTCCGGGGGACGTGGGCCGACGCCCGCGCCGGCGCCGTGCAGGACCCGGCGACAGGCGGGGAGGTGACGGTCGAGGACTCCTGGGCGAACCTCTCAGGGGCGGGGCGAGTCCTGCTACGGCCCGACGAGACGTTCCGCGCCTTCGTCGGTCTCGCGCAATCGTTCCGCGCCCCCAACCTCTCGGACCTGACCCGGCTCGACACCGCGCGGAGCGGGGAGCTCGAGGTCCCCTCACCGGACCTCCGGCCCGAACGGTATCTGACGTTCGAGGTCGGCGCGCGCTGGCGGGAACCGGCGCTCCGGCTCGAGGCGGCCTGGTTCTACACGTGGATCTCCGACTACATAGACCGGACGCCCACGGGGAACGTGGTCGCGGGCCAGCTCGAAGTGCGGAAGCGCAACACCGGCGACGGCTACGTCCAGGGGGCCTCGGGGTCGGCGGAGATCCGGTTCGTCGAGGGGCCGCTCCGGGGGATCCGCGCGACCCTCGGGGCGTCGTGGGCGGAGGGCGCCGTGGACACCTACCCCACCTCGGCTCCGGTGAAGGAGCGCCGTCCGCTCTCGAAGGTCCCGCCGGCGACGTTCCTCGCCCGGCTCGGGTTCGAGCCCGCGGGAGCCGACTGGTTCGTCGAGGCCGACGTGCGGGCCGCGCGGAGGCAGGAGCGGCTCTCCCCCGGCGACGAGCGGGACACGCAGAGGATCCCGGTCGGGGGGACGCCGGGGTACGCGGTCTTCGGGCTCCGCGCCGGGGCGACGCTTGCCCCGAAATTCCGTGTCCACGCGGGCATCGAGAACCTCGGCGACAAGGACTACCGCCACCACGGCTCAGGCGTGAACGAGCCGGGGCAGCACGCGGTGGTGGGGGGGACGCTGGAGTTCTAGGGACGGCCCTTCCGGTAGACGTCGCGCCGATGGCCGATGCGGAGGACCAGGTACCCGGAGTCCGCTCGGGGATAGACGACGCGCCAGTCCCCGGCCCGGAGTGCGAAGAGGCCTGTGAATTCACCTGAGAGCGGCTTTCCGCCGGCGCCGCCGGACACGAGCCCCCGCTCGATCTTTGCGAGGATCCTCACGGCCGTCTGTCGGTCGAGGTTCCCGAGGTCCCGCTCGACGGAGGCCTTGTACTCAATCCTTCCGGGCAAGCCGCCTCCGCATCTCCGCGCCGGAGATCACGGGGTCGTCCTTGTCCCGGAGGCGATCGAGGGCGATCTGGTAGTCGGCGTAATCCTCGAGATAGGCCTCAAGCGCCTTCCGGATCAGGGAGCTCTTCGGACGGTCCGTGAGCGCGGCCAACTCCCTGAGCGCCTTCGCGGTCTGAGGGGGGAGCCGGATCGAGATGGAGGCAGCCAGGGGGAGTCTCCTACTTGCGCTTCAAGTAAGACAAGTATCGCACCCTGCCCCGGACCCGTCAAGGGAGCCCTACGTCCCGAGCACGTCCGCCCGCCGGGCCACCCAGCCCTGCATCGTGACGCTGAGGAGCGGCCGGTTGCGGAAGACATCGCTGTAGAAGTTGGCTTCCCATTCCATCTGCGGATCCTCCGCTTCGGGAATGTCGAGCAGGACCAGATGGAGGGGGGCGGGTTCATAGGAGGTGCCGCCGGTCGCGAACCACTCCGTCAGCGCCGCGTGCGCAGCCGCCTCAGCCGCGGGTCGCCACTTCGGGTGGCCCTCCGCGATGCGGTGGAAGGCCCGCCGTTGTGCCTGCCCAGGTCCATCGTTCCCAGCTTGGACGAACAACGTCACACGATCGCCGGTCGGCAGAAACTCGCCCTCTCCCTCCCAGCAGCCGTTGCGGTCGTAGACGAGTCTCCCGAACACGGGGTCCGTGATGATGCGGACTCCGAGCTTCTTCCGGAGCCAGTCCAAGACCCGGCCCACGAGGCTCCTAGAGCCCGAGCGCCGCCTTCGCCTTGTCCAGCTCGCCCGACTTCGGCCAGAGGATCATGCCGAAGCGGCCGGAGCCCGCGGCGGTCGCGGAGCCGGCGTGCATGTTCACGCCCGCGGCCGCGAGCTTCGCCAGCATGTCGTGCACGGCGCCCACCTTGTCGTCGCCGGACACGAGGATCGCCTTCTTGCCTGCCGAGAGCGCCAGCCCCGCGGCCGCGGCGGCCTTGAGGAAGCCCTCGGGCTTCTGCGGCGCCAGGTCCACCTGCGCCCGCCCGCCCCCCAGCGGGAACGCGTGGTAGGCGAGGAGGTTCACCTTCGCCCCCTTCAGCCTCTCGAGAACGCGCAACGCCGAGCCCGGCTGGTCGTCCACAGTGACGTACCAGTAGTCCACGAGTTTCGCCTTCGTCGCCATGGGATTCCCCCCTCCGGGGGGAATCCTAGCGCGGGCGGGAAGGGCTGGCTACGATCGGCCCCCCATGACCCGCGAGGAGTTCTACCGGAGGCTCGACCAGCGCGGGGGCGACTCGGCGGCGATCGCGGCCTTCGACCGCGCGCTCTGGGCCGACGTCGGCCAGCGGCGCGCCGTCCTCGTGACGGATCTCTCCGGGTTCACGCGGATCACGAAGGCGCGGGGGATCCTCCACTTCCTCACGGTCTTCCGCCGTTGCGTGGCCCTCGCCTCCCCCGAGATCGCGGCCGCGGGAGGGACGCTCGTGAAGACGGCCGCCGACAACCTGCTGGCCGTGTTCGCCGAGCCCGCGCAGGCCCTCGCCGCGGCGCGCGGGATGATCGCGCGCGCCGCCGCGGCGAACGCCCCCCTCGAGCCCGACGCGCACGTGCGGATCTGCGCCGGCGTGGGCTACGGCGACATCCTCCTCCTCGAGGACGACCTCTTCGGGGACGAGGTGAACGTCGCCTACAAGCTCGGCGAGGACGTCGCCCGGCCGGACGAGATCCTGATCTCCGAGCCCGCCGTCGCGCGCCTCCGCGAGCGGGGCGAGGCGCCGGAGCTGCGCGGCCCCGTGGACGAGGCGGTGGGGAGCGCGAGCCTCACCTTCTACCGGGCGGCGACGGAGGGAGAGGCGCCGGCCCGCGCGGCGAGCCGCCCCCGCCCCGCCGGCCGCAAGCGCGCGCGCCGGGCGCGCCGGTAGCCCGTCAGCGCACCGGGCCGAGCTCCGCCAGCCGCTCTCGGACGTGGGCCGCGAGCGGGGAGTCGGGAGCGATCCGCTCGAGGGCCTTCGCGTAGTCCGATCGGGCGCCCTCGAGGTCCCCCGTCGCTCGCCGGACGTCTCCCCGCCCCGCGAGCGCCGAGGCGTAGCCCGCGTCCGTCTCGAGAGCGCGGGTGTAGTCCTCGAAGGCCCCCTCGAGGTCCCCTCGGAGCGCCCGGGCGTTCCCCCGATTGGTCAGCGCCTTCAGGTGACGCGGGTTCCGGCCGACGGCCCGATCGTAGTCCCCGAGGGCGGCCTCGAGGTCCCCCCGCTGCTGGTGGGCGATCCCCCGGTTCACGTACGCCTCGACCTGGGAGGGGTCGAGCTCGAGGGACCGGTCGAGGTCCTCGATCGCCCCGGGCAGGTCCGCCTCGAGTAGGCGCACCGTCGCCCGCCCGTACAGGGCGCGCGAGGACTCGGGATCCGCCGCGATCGCCGCGTCGAAGTCCGACCGCGAGCGCGCGAGGTCTCCCGACTCGAGCCGGAGGAAGCCGCGCGCGGCGAGGATCTCCGGATCCCCCGGCGCGAGCCGCTCGGCCGTCGAGAGGTCGGCGAGCGCTCCCTCGACCTCCCCGCGGAGCGAGCGGAGGCGGGCCCGCTGGCGGAGCGCCAGGAGCGGCTCCGGGTCGTGCTCGATCGCGCGGCCGAAGTCGGCGAGCGCCCCGTCCACGTCGCCCGCGGCTTCCCGGAGCAGCCCGCGGTTGAGGGCCGCGACCGCGTATCCGGGGTTCAGACCGAGCGCCCGATCGTAGTCGGCGACGGCCAGCGCGGCGTCCCCCAGGCCCGAGTGGAGGCTCGCCCTCTGCCCGTAGGCCCACGCGAGAGGCGGGCCGGAGGCGATGGCCTCGTCGTAGGCCCGGACCGCGGCGGCCCGGTCCCCCGCCGGATCCTGGTGCTCCGCCCATCCCCTCAGGAGCGCCGCCACCCAGCCCGTCTCCGCCCGGAGCTCCTCGCGCGCCTCGGACCAGGCACTCAGGCACGCCGCGCGGGCCGCCCGGGCGAGCCGTCCCTCCCGGCCGGGCACTCCGGCGAGGGCTCCGAAGGACTCGAGCACCATCCTCGAGTCGAGCCGACGCCGGTCGAACGAGAACAGCGCCGCCAGCGCACCGTGGAGCCGCGCCGCCGCCGCCTCGGGAGCGCCCGCCGGGATCCGCTCCCATGCCTCCCGTGCCCCGGAGTCGTCCCCGGATCCCCACAGCAGGAGACCCCGCTCGAGCCGCCAGTCGTGCCGGTCGGGCGCGCGCCGAAGCGCCTCCCCGAGGAGGCCGGCCGCCCCGCGGGGGTCCGTCGCGCGCGCGGCCCCCGCGCGGATCGCGAGCGCCTCCGCCTCCGAGGGCCTCGGCGCGCCCGGGCCGGGTGCGCCCGCGCGCGCCCCGGGCCAGATCAGGGCCGCGGCGCCGAGGACGAGGCCGCAGGCGAGGGCGGCGCCGGCGATCCTGCGGCGCGCCGCGCCCGGGGGGCGGCGCCGCGGGGGCTCGCCACGCAACAGCCGGTCCAGGTCGTCGCGGAGGGCCGCCCCGTCGGGGTAGCGTTCGCGCGCTCTCTTCGCGAGGCAGATCGTCGCCACCCTCGCGACCGGGCGGGGAACGTCGGGCGCGCGCGCGCGGAGGCCCGGCGGCTCGGCGAGGAGCACCTGTCCCACCACCGCCGCGTCGGACTCCCCCTCGAACGGCCGTCCCCGTGCGATCATCTCGTAGAGGACGCAACCGAGGCTCCAGACGTCGGTCGCCGCGGTGAGGGACGAGACCTCTCCGCGCGCCTGCTCGGGGGACATGTAGGCGGGGGTGCCCAGGGCCTCGCCGGTATGGGTGAGCTTCGAGCCCGTCGCGACGGACTTCGCGAGGCCGAAGTCGGCGAGGACGGCGCGGGTCGTGCCGATGAGGTCCCTCGGCCCCGGCGCGCTCACCGCCGCGGCTCCTTCTCCGGACGCCGCTGCATCTCGCACTCGGCGATCCAGGATCGGACGTCCCCGGCCTTCGGGTGGTCGGGGGCCAGGGCGAGGAATCGCCGGAAGGCGGCGATCGCCCCGTCCCAGTCGCCCGTCTCCTGGAGCAGCACCCCGAGGTTCACGTGCGCTTCCGGGAAGCCGGGCTGGACGCGCGCCGCCTCGCGCAGGTCCTCGCCCGCCGCGACCCGGTCCCCGAGCTCGCGGCGAGCGAGCGCGCGATTCACGAGCGCCGCGCCGAAGGTGGGCCGCGCTCGGAGAGCCGCCGAGAGGTCCTCGACGGCTCCGGCCGGGTCCCCGAGCGCGCTCCGCGCCTCCGCGCGCGCGAAGAGGACGTCGGGGTCCCCCGGCGCGCGCCGGAGGGCCTCCTCGTAGTCGGCGAGCACCTCGGCCCCCGCCCCGCCCGCCAGGCGCGCTCCCGCCCGCTCGACCCGGAGCGGCACGTCGTCGGGCCGGAGACGCAGGGCCCCGTCGTAGGCCTCGACCGCGGCGGCGTGCCGCCCGAGCCGGAACCTCGCGCGGGCCAGGGCCTCGAGGGTCTCCGGGGACTGCGCCCGGAGGGCGAGGGCCCGCTCCAGGTCCTCGACCGCCCCGGTGAGGTCCCCCACGCGGGTCCGCAGGACGCCGCGGTTGTGCCAGACGTCGGGATCCCCGTCGCAGAGGCGCGCCAGCTCGGTGAAGTCCCCGATCGCCCCCGGGCCGTCCCCGAGCCGGGCGCGGAGCTGCGCTCGCGCTCGCCATCCCTCGGTCCGCGCCGGATCGAGTCGCAAGCACTCGCGGAGGTCCTCGAGCGCCCCCGCGGCGTCCCCCGCCTCGTCGCGGACGATGGCGCGGTTCAGATGGAGGACGGGGTCGCCGGGCTGGAGCCGGAGCGCCTCCCCCAGGTCCTCGAGCGCCCCCCCGAGATCGCCGAGCCTCCGGCGAGTCTCGCCCCGGTTCAGCCAGGCCTCCCGCAGGTCCGCCTGGAGGGCGATCGCCCGGTCGAAGTCGGCGAGCGCCCCGCGCGGGTCGCCCTCCGCTCGCCGGGCGAGGCCCCGCATCTGGAGGGCGGGCGCGTACTCGGGACGGATCCGGAGGGCCGCCTCGATCTCCTCGAGGGCGCCGCGGGGATCGCCGCGCGCGTAGCGGAGGAGGCCCCGGTCGTAGTGGACCGGGGCGAGCGGGATCCCCTCCTCGATCACACGGCCGTACTCCCGGATCGCCCGGTCCCGGTCGCCGTCCGGGTCGTGGCTCTCGACGTAGGCCCGCACGAGGGAGGCCACCCATCCCTCGTCGGAGGCGATGGCCTCCCGGGCCTCCCGCCACCGTCCGCGGGCGGTGGCGGCGAGGCCCCTCGCGAGGCGCGATTCCGGGCCGGGCTCGCCCGCGAGCTCGGCGAGCGCCTCTGCCGTGCCGGCGGGCGCGCCGGCGAGGGCGTAGAGACTCGCGATCGCGGCGGCGAGGCGGGCGCGCGGGGACTCCGGGGCCGCTCTCGGCACCTCGGCCCACGCGGCCCGCGCCGCGGATTCCTCGCCGAGCCCCCAGAGCAGGAGTCCCCGGTCGTGCCGCCAGTCGTGCCGTCCGGGCTCCGCGGCGAGCGCCTCGCCGAGGAGCCGAGCCGCCTCGCGCGGGTCGGTCGAGCGGACGGCCCGCGCCCGCGCCGCGAGCTGCTCGGGGCGGGACGGTGCGCCCGGCGGGAGGGGGCCGGAGCCCGTCGGCGCTCCTCCGGCCCACACGAGCGCGATCGCGAGGGCCGCCGCGGCCGCCGCCGCTCCAGCCGCCAGCCGGAGCCGACTCTCCGCCCCGGGCGCGCGGGCGCGGACCGGCTCTCCGCGAAGGAGACGGTCGAGGTCGTCGCGGAACGCCGCCGCATCGGGGGTGCGGGACGGCACCGCCTTCGCGAGCGCCGCGTGGAGCAGGGCCTCGACGGCCCGCGGCGCGTCCGGCCGGAGCCGTCGGAGCCGCGTCGGCTCCCGGGTGAGGATCCCGGCGATCACCCCCGCGGTCGTCGCTCCTTCCCACGGAGGCCGCCCGGAGACCATCTCGTAAAGGACGCAGCCGAGGCTCCAGACGTCCGTGGCCGGCGCGAGCGAGGAGACCTCCCCGCGGGCCTGCTCGGGGGACATGTAGGCCGGGGTGCCCAGGGCCTCGCCCGTGCGCGTGAGCTTCGAGCCCGTCGCGATGGACTTGGCGAGGCCGAAGTCGGCGAGGAAGCAGTTCACGGTTGACGGTTCACGATTCACAGTCCACGGTCCGCCGCCGGCGCCACGGGCTACCTCGATCCCTCGCGGAGCCGCGCCTCGGCCTCCTCGAGCCAGGCCCGCAGGCGCTCGTGGTCGTGGATGCCCGGGGCGACCTCGAGCGCCCGGCGGAGCGCCTCGGCGGCCCCCCGCCAGTCGCGCTTCATCCGCAGGACTTGCCCCAGGTTGGCGAGCGCCTCGGGGTAGTCGGGAGCGACCCTCACGGCCTCGCGGAAGTCGGAGGCGGCCCGGTCGAGGTCCCCCCGCCGCATCTGCAGCGATCCGCGGTTGTTGAGCGCCACCTTGAAGTCCGGCCGGAGGCGGAGGGCCATCGAGTAGTCCGACTCGGCTGCTGCGAGGTCGCCCAGCCGATCCCGCGCGTGCCCGCGGGCGAAGTACGCCTCGGGGACGTCCCCTCCCACCCGGAGCGCCTCGGTGTAGGCCTCGACAGCCCTCCCGAGGTCGCCCTGGTCCCGGCGGACGTTCCCGAGGTTGAAGGCCGCGTGGTAGCAATGGGGATCGCGGCTCAGGGCGCTCGCGAAGTCCTCGGCGGCGCCCCCGAGGTCACCCTGGGCGTGCCGGACGTTCCCGCGACCGAGGAGCGCCTCCGGGAGTCCGGGGGCCCCGGCGAGCGCCGCCTCGAAGTCCTCGAGCGCTCGCGCATGGTCGCCCCGAGCGGCGCGGCGATTCCCGCGGGAGACGCGCGCGGGCGCGAGCCCGGGTTCGAGCCGGAGCGCCTTCTCGGTGTCGGACGCCGCTCCCGCCGGGTCCCCCAGCGAGAGCCGGACCTCGGCCCGGAAGTGCCACGAGAGCGAGTCGTCCGGCTTCACGGCGAGGGCCGCCTCGACGTCCTCAAGCGCCCCCGCCAGGTCGCCGACCCCCAGCCGGTATCCAGCCCGGTTCCGCAGCAGGAGCGGGTCCCCCGGCATGAGCCGCAGGGCGTGCCCGACATCCTCGATCGCGCCCGCGCGATCCCCGAGGGACCAGCGCGCGGCGGCCCGGTGGACGTGGACCCACGGAAAGAGCGCCGCCTCGGCGAGGGCGGCGGTGTACGAGGCCTCGCCCGCCGCCGCGTCCCCGGCCGGGTCGTGGATCTCGGCCTCGCCGCGGAGGAGGTGGGCCTCCCAGCCCGCCACTCCGCCCAGTTCGCGGCGCGCGTCCTGCCAGCGCCCCTCCTGGAGGGCGATCGCGGCGCGGGCGATCGCCGCCTCGCGCCCGCCCCCCTCGGCCGCGGCGAGGAGGTCGGGACGGGCCTCGCGGGCGCGGAACCGGTCCCCCTCGAGCCGGAAGTCGGCCTCGAGCCCCCGGTAGAGGATCGCCCCGGCTCGCTCGGGGGCGCCGGCCGGGACCCGCCCCCACTCCTCGCGCGCCTCGTCCCCGCGTCCCGCGGCCCAGAGGAGGAGCCCCCTCTCCACGCGCCACGCCGCGGCCGACGGATGTTCCGGCGCGGCCCCGAGCGCCTCCTCGAGCCACTTCGCCCCCTCGGCCGGGGCCGTCAGCCTCCTCTCGCGGGCCCTGGCCGCGAGCGCCTCGGCCCGCGCGTGGGGCGAGGGCCCCGGCGCGGCGGGAGTCTTCGCGGCACCGTCCGTCCCGACGAGGGCCGCGAGAGCGGCAGCGCCCGCGAGCGCGCCCGCCGCGACGAGGGCCCGCCACCGCCGCCTCCGCGGACGCCGGCGAGGCCGCTCTCCCCGGAGGAGCCTGTCCAGGTCCTCCCGGAGCGCCGCCGCGTCCGGAGCGCGCTCCCCGGCGCGCTTCGCGAGGCAGGCGGCGACCACGTCCGCGACATCGCGGGGGAGCCCCGGGACCGTCCGGCGCGGGTCGGGCGGCTCCGCGAAGACCACCCGCTGCAGGACCGCGGCGGCCGAGTCGTCCCCGAACGGGGTCCTCCCGCAGACCATCTCGTAGAGGAGGCACCCCAGCCCCCACACGTCGGTCGCCGGCGTCAGGCCGGAGACCTCGCCCCGGGCCTGTTCGGGGGACATGTAGGTCGGGGTGCCCAGGGACTGGCCGGTGCGGGTGAGGCGGGAGCCCGTGGTCACGGACTTCGCGAGCCCGAAGTCGGTGAGGAAGCAGTTCACGGTTGCACGTCCACAGTCCACCGCGGGCCCCACGGCGACCGAGTCTACCCTCTTCCCGCGACCGAGGACCGCGGAGTGCGGACTGTGGACTGTGGAGTGTGGACTCTCTACGATCCCGCGCCCCGTGCGAGCGAGACGAGGACCCTTCGCGCCTTTCCCATCGGACCGCGCGGCGCCGTCGCGGGAGGAGGAGGTCCTCCGGTTCTGGAAGCGGGCGCGGGTCTTCGAGAAGAGCCTCGCGATCCGGAAGGGGGCCCCGCGCTTCGTCTTCTACGAGGGGCCGCCCACCGCGAACGGGCGGCCGCACCCCGGCCACGTCCTCACGCGCGTCGTGAAGGACGTCTTCCCGCGCTACAAGACGATGCGGGGGTTCCTCGTCCCCCGGAAGGCCGGCTGGGACACCCACGGGCTCCCGGTCGAGATCGAGGTGGAGAAGCAGATCGGGATCTCGGGGAAGCCGGACATCGAGAGGTTCGGCGTGGGCCCGTTCGTGAAGCGCTGCCGGGCGTCGGTCTGGAAGTACAAGGCCGACTGGGAGCGGCTCACCGAGCGGATCGGCTTCTGGCTCGACATGGCCGACCCCTACGTCACCTACGAGCGGGACTACATCGAGTCGGTCTGGTGGGCGCTGCACGAGATCCGCGGGAAGGGGCTCCTCTACCGCGGGAAGAAGTCGGTCCCCTGGTGCCCGCGCTGCGGGACCGGGCTCTCCTCCCACGAGGTAGGGCAGGGCTACCGGGACATCGAGGAGGAGTCGGTCTACGTGGGCTTCCGGCTCAAGTCGGACCCGAAGACCCTCGTCCTCGCCTGGACGACGACGCCCTGGACCCTCCCGAGCAACGCGGCGCTCGCCGTCCGGCCGGAGGTGGACTACGCGAGGGTGCGCGTGGGCGAGGAAACCCTCCTCGTCGCCGCGCCGCTCGCGGCCGCCGCGCTCGGGAAGATCCCGCACGAGGTCGCCGGGACCGTGCGGGGAGCCGACCTCGTCGGGCAGGAGTACGAGCCGCTCTACGCCCACGCCCGGTTCTCCGAGAGGGCCCACTACGTCATCGGAGCCGACTTCGTGACCCTCGACGCCGGCACGGGGGTCGTCCACATCGCTCCGGGTTACGGCGAGGACGACTACCGGGCCGGAGAGAAGCACGGCCTCCCGGTGATCCAGCTCGTGGGGGCGGACGGGAAGTTCGCGGAGGGGACCCCGTGGGCGGGCCGCTCGTTCAAGGAGACCGACGCGGAGATCGTCCGCGATCTCAAGGCGCGCGCGCTCCTGCTGCGCACCGAACGCGTGAAGCACAGCTACCCCCACTGCTGGCGCTGCGACACCCCGCTCATCTACTTCGCGCGGCCGTGCTGGTTCATCCGGACAACGGCGAGGAAGGCGGACCTGCTCCGCCTGAACGACGGGATCCGCTGGCTCCCGGAGCACATCCGGGCGGGCCGCTTCGGGAACTTCCTCGAGACGAACGTGGACTGGGCGCTCTCGCGCGAGCGCTACTGGGGGACGCCGCTCCCGATGTGGGTCTGCGAGAAGTGCGGCGCGGAGGAGAGCTTCCCCTCGCTCGCGGCGCTCCGGAAGCGGAACCCGAGGATCCCGGCGTCGCTCGACCTCCACAAGCCGGCGGTGGACCGGGCGACGATCCGCTGCCGCTGCGGCGGGACCTCGAGGCGAGTCCCCGAGGTGGTGGACTGCTGGTTCGACTCGGGGGCGATGCCCTTCGCGCAGTGGGGCTACCCGCACCGGGGGAAGGCGGAGTTCGAGGCGGCCTTCCCGGCCGACTTCATCTCGGAGGCGATAGACCAGACCCGGGGCTGGTTCTACTCCCTGCTCGCGATCTCGACGCTCCTCTTCGACCGCTCGCCCTACAAGAACTGCCTCGTGATGGGGCACGTGCAGGACGAGAAGGGCCAGAAGATGAGCAAGCACCTCGGGAACACGCTTGACCCCTGGAAGGTGATCGGCTCCCAGGGGGCGGACGCGCTCCGGTGGTACTTCCTCTCGGCGAACCAGCCGTGGGTCTCGACCCGGTTCAGCGAGCGCGCCGTCTCGGAGGCCGCCGGCGAGTTCCTCGTCCGGATCGTGAACGCCCTGCACTTCTTCACGAGCTACGCGGCGCTCGACGGGTTCGACCCGACCCGCGGCGTGAAGTCGCTCGCGCGCGGGGACCACCGGGACCTGGCCCGGGCGACGGGCTGGGTGCCGGTCGCGAAGCGGCCGCTCCTCGATCGCTGGATCCTCTCGGCCCTCCAGGGGACGGTCGCCGAGGTGAGGCGGGGGCTGGACGCCTACGACTCCTACGGGGCGGCCCGCGCGCTCGCCGCGTTCGTGGACGGGCTCTCGAACTGGTACATCCGCCGGTCGCGGCCGCGGTTCTGGGGCTCGGAGGACACGGCCGACAAGCGCGCGGCGCACTTCACTCTCTACGAGTGCCTCTCGGTCCTCGCTCGGCTCGCGGCTCCCCTCACGCCCTTCCTCGCCGAGGAGATGCACGAGGCGCTCGCGCGGGGGCCGTTCGGGCGGCGCGCGGCGGCGTCGGTCCACCTCGAGGGCTTCCCCGAGCCCGACCCCGCGGTGCGGGATCCGGCGCTCGAGAGCCGTATGGACGCGGCCCGCGAGGCGGTCTCCCTCGGCCACGCGGCGCGCCGCGAGGCGCAGCTTCGGGTGCGGCAGCCGCTCTCCGAGGCGATCGTGGTGGCCGACCGGGCGCGGGCCGGGAACGTCCGCGACCTCGCCGACATCGTGCGGGACGAGCTGAACGTGAAGGCGGTGACGATCGCCGAGGAAGTCTCGGCCTACGCGACGGTGAGCGTGAAGCCGAACTTCCGGGCGCTCGGCCCGAAGCTCGGCGCCCGGGTGGGCGAGTGCGCGAAGGCGCTGGCGGCCCTCCCGGCGCTCGAGGCGTGCCGGGCGGCGGCGGGCGAGGCGCTCGCCGTCTCGGTCGGGGGCGAGAGCCTCACCCTCGCCCCGGAGGAGCTGGACGTGCGCCTCTCCGCGAAGCCCGACTTCGCCGCGAAGGCGGGCCACGGGATGGTGGTCGTCCTGCGCACGGAGGTGACCCCCGATCTCAAGGCCGAGGGGACGGCCCGGGAGCTGATCTCCCGCATCCAGGGCATGCGGAAGGAGCTCGGGCTCCCCTACGAGGCGCGGATTGGGACGACGATCGAGGCCTCGGGCGAGATCGCCGCGGCCGCCGAGCGCCACCGGGACCTCCTCCGGGGCGAGACCCTCTCCGAGACTCTCCTCCTCGCGAAGGCGGCGGGGGAACTCGTGAAGGAGGAGGAGCTGGACGGGGGCGTCGTCCGGATCGGGATCTCGCAGGTCGCGGAGGGGAAGCCCCGGGCGCGCCGCGCAAAGAGGAAGAGCCGGTGACGGCCGGCGCGGGCCGGGTCCGGGCCGTCGTCCTCCTCTCCGGCCGGGGGACGACCCTCCAGAACTTCCTCGACCTCTCGCGCGCGGGGAATCTCCCGCTCGACGTCGCCGGGGTGATCGCGAGCCGGGAGGACTCGGGCGGGCTGTTACGGGCCCACGAGGCGGGAATCCCGGGAGCCCTCGTGGTCCACGCCGACTTCCGGCGCGACGAGAAGGGCTTCTCCAAGGCGGTGACGAAGGCCGTGGACCGGTTCGAGCCCGAGCTGGTCCTCCTCTGCGGCTTCAACCACCTCTGGAGCTTCCCGGCGCGCTACCGGGGCCGGGTGATGAATGTCCACCCGGCGCTCCTCCCGATGTTCGGCGGGAAGGGCTTCTACGGCCACCGGGTCCACGAGGCGGTGCTCGCCGCGGGCGTGAAGATCACCGGATGCACGGTCCACTTCGCCGACGGCGAGTACGACCGCGGGCCGATCATCCTGCAGCGTCCGGTCCCCGTGATGGAGGACGACACGCCCGAATCGCTCTCCGCGCGAGTCCAGGCCGCCGAGCGCGAGGCGTACCCGGAGGCGGTGAGGCTCTTCGCCGAGGGGAAGCTCCGGCTCGAGGGGAAGCGGGTGCGGGTGCTCTCGTAGCGGGCCCCCGGCCGATCTCCGATCTCGAGTCCGAGTCCGAGTCCGGTCGCGAGGACGAGGCCGACTTCGGGCCGATCCGGCATCGGACTCGGATCCGGACTCGATCTGGGCCTCGATCCTCGCCCGTCGCGGAAGGCGATCTCCCACTTCGAGGGCCCACCCACGGGCCCCCACTTGTCGTGAGGGGCCCGCGTGCGGTCCCTCGAAATGAGATCGTCATGATTCCGACCGATCCGTGCCCGGCGCACGGCCTCCCGCACGAGCGTCTCGATGCCTGGCGCGTTGCCCTCGAGCTCGATCGCGAGGTCGTCGCCCTCCTCCTCGGAGTCCCCCGCGGCCACGCGTGGCTGGCCGACCAGTCAGCCCGAGCCGCGGGGTCGGCGGTCCTGAACCTGGCGGAAGCCATGGGTCGGCGCGGCGCCGACCGGGCCCGCACCCTCCGGATCGCCGCCGGCTCCGTGCTGGAGGTCGCCGCGGCGAACGAGCTGCTCGGGCACCGGCGCGCAGGCGCCGAGCCCGCCCGGGCTCGGGTCCGGTCGCTCTGCGGCCGGCTGTCGGCGCTGATCGCCGGACTGATCCGGCGCGCCGAGGGAGGAGGTGCGGGATCCCCGTAGGGGGATCCTCTCCTCGAGGAATCCCCTCCGGTTCCTCGACGCGGAGCGGCCGGGCGGGATACCCGATCTCCGAGGACCCCCCCCCCGACCTGCTTGACGGACTCGCCCCCGCGCGGGCCCTTGACACCCGGGCCTGATATGTTACCATTAGGTCACATATCAACCCCGATGCGCTCTCCCCCGTCTTCGACGCCCTCGCCCACCCTCACCGCCGGCGGATCCTGGATCTCCTGCGTCCCCGGGCGCGGGCGACGGGGGAGATCGCCGCGCGGTTCCCCGCGCTCTCGAGGTTCGCGGTGATGAAGCACCTCGCGGTCCTCGATCGGGCGGGGCTGGTCCTCGCCGAGCGGGAAGGACGGCGGGTCTTGCACCATCTCAACCCGGTCCCGATCCAGAGGATCGCCGACCGGTGGATCTCGCGGTTCGCGCGCCCCATGGCGGGCGCGCTCACGGCGTTGAAGGACACGCTCGAGAAGGAGGCCCGATGGCCACGAAGCGGCACGTCTACGAGGTCTACATCCGGACGACCCCGGCGCGGCTATGGGAGGCGATCACGAAGTTCGAGGTCGTGAGGCGCTACTACTACGGCTATGGGCTGCGGGCGAGGCTCCGGAAGGGCGCCCCGCTCGAGTACGTGGACCCCGACACGGGGAAGGTCGCGATCGCGGGGAAGGTCCTCGAGGTCGTCCCCCGCAAGCGCTTCGTCCACACCTTCCAGTTCCGGCATGACCCGAAGAGGCTCGAGCCGCCGTCCCGCGTCACCTACACGATCTCGAAGTGGCAGGGCGTGCCGCTTCTCCGCCTCGTCCACGACCGGCTCGAGAAGAGCCCGCGGACGGGGAAGTCCGTGGAAGGCGGCTGGGGCCCGATCCTCTCGGGGCTGAAGTCGCTCCTCGAGACCGGGAAGCCGCTTTGGAAGTAGCCGCACCGGCGCGGCTACTTCACCTTCCAGACAGCCGCCTCGACGGGCTTCCCGCCGGGGGTGGCCACCTCGAGGGTCTGGTCGCGGAACGTGACCACGAGCTTCTCCGTCCTCCCGGGGGCCCGGACGAAGACGTGCCACCGGCCGTTCATCACCGACACGTTCGCGCCCGCGGGACCCGCGTCGGCGCCGCCCGCGTCGAGCGCACGGACGGACGCCGGACCCGGGGCCGCCGCGCCGGGCGTCGCCGGCACCCCCTCGATCTCGACCGGGATCGCCTGGAGGAGGAACCGCCGGACCTTCACGAGGACCCCGCCGGGGGGCGGCACGACGAGGTTCGCGATCGGGTCCGTCTCGCACCCCTGAGGCAGGTTCAGCCGCACCTCCGGGTGGGTGCCGGGAGCGAGCGCCAGCGAGACCTCCCCCTTGTCGTCGGTCGTCCCCGAGGCCATCGCGCCCACCCAGACGGAGACCGCGAGGCCTGCGACCGGCTTCCCATCCTCCTCCACGAGCCGGAACGTGACGACGACATTCGCGACGGCCTTGACCTTCACGACGACCTCCCCCTTCGCGTCGGGATTCGCGAGGAGGTCGGCGAGCTGCTTCGGGGTCCAGGTGAACCCGCCGTCCGGGAAGGTGAGACCCTCGCCCGAGACGCCCACGCCGACGGTGGTACGGGTGCCGGCCGTCTCGGCCGCGGGGTCCACGGCCGGGAGGCTGTCGGTGAGGTCGGCGCGCCCCGTCGCATCGGTGCGCGGACCGCCGGTCCCGCTGCTCGAGCTGGACCCGCCGCGGGAGACCGAGACGTTGTAGGAGACCTGGACCCCCGCGCGCGTGAGGCGATTCCCCTCCGCGTCCACGAGCTGGAGGACGAGGCGCGGACGGACCGAGAGCGCGAGGTCGGCCTTCTCGCCGGGCCCGGCGCCCGCGACGACCCGCGCGGGGACGACCCCGGCGAGCCCCCCCGCCGCGAGGCGCACGGAGTTCCGGCCCTTCGGGAGGAAGAGCGCGAGCGCAGGCTTCGCCAGATCGAGCGAGTGCCACCAGGTCCTCTGGGTCCGGGTCTTGAGGACGCCGTCCACCACCTCGCTCACGACGTTGGTCGAGGAGCCGTCCCCGCCGCTGAACGAGGAGACGCCCCCGCTCGCGTCGGCCCCGGCCGCGTCCTCGGTCTCAGTCACGTGCGTGACCAGGACCTTCGCGGGCAGAGTCGCCCCCTTCGGGGGCTTGAGCATCCACGTCACCTCGACCCCGGGCCGCACCGCGACGACGAGTTCGCGCGCGAGCTTCTTCCCGACGCCGTCGAGGCGGAAGAGCTTGCCGGCCGCGAGGAGCTTCTCGACCGCGTCCGCCTGGAACCCCTCGACGGGGCCGCCACCCCCGACGACCCGGATCACGCGCGGGGTCGCCTCCACCCCGATCGCCCAGGGGACGCCCGGAAGCACGCCCGCGATCCGGAACTTCCCCTGCTTGTCGGTGACGGCCGTTGGCCCGTGGTGTCCCATCTCCCAGGTGGTCGCCAGCTGCACCTCGATGCCCGCGAGCGTCTGCTTCTTCTCGTCGCGCACCGTCCCCTCGACGACGTTCCCCGGGACGACCTTGAGGAGGACTTCCTTCGTCCCAGGGACGAGCTTCAGCCACTCCGAGCAGCCGCGCCCGTGCGCGACAGCGACGACCTCCCCGCCGGCCCAGCCCGGCTCGATCGAGAACGTCCCCGCGGAGTCTGTCTCCGCGCCCTGGAGCTTCCCCTCGCTCCACCAGAATCTCGCCTGCCCCAGCGCGTCCCTCGCCCCGACGGCCGCGCCCGCGACGGGCTTCCCCGCCTCGTCCACGACGCGGCCGGTCTTCGGCAGGTCCTGCGCGGCGGCGGGTCCCGCCAAAGCGAGAATCCCCGCGACCCCGACCAGGCGAGCGAGTCCGCCCATGAGGTCCCCCCTTCCGGCTCCCAGACTCCGGGAGGATACCCCGCCGCGACGAGCCGCCCCAGGGGCGAGCGAAGCAACGAGGTCGCTTCGCTACCCCCCGCCGCCCTCGCCGTCGCCGCCCTTCTTCTTGTCCTCGAGCGACAGGAACCAGCGGCCGCCCACCCTCACGAACTTCCCCGGTTCGTCGCCGGCCTTTCCGGTCGCCGTGTCGCCCTCGATCTTCAGGTCGGTGAGTTTCGCCCCGCCCACAAACGTCTTGGTCATCTCCGCCATCAGGTCCTTCGACTCCCCTCCCGGCATGGCCTCGCCGAGCTTCTGCATCCCCTTGACGAGGTCGCAGAGCAGGGCAACCGTGTCCACCTTGTCCATGCGGTTGCCGATCTTCTTCCCCAGGTCCATCGGATCCGGCTCGCCGGCCATCATGTTCACCCCGAGCGACTCGGCGGAGGGCATCTCGAGCTTGTGCTTCGCGACGATCCCCTTCATCTCCGAGATCGCGGCGTCGAACTTCTTCAGGTCGGACCCGCCCTGCTTCGCCTCGCCCCCCTCCGGCTGGCCCCTGCCCGCCATCGCGGCGAACATCGGCCTCATCGCCTCGAGCATCTCGGGCATGAGCGCGAACATCGCGCAGAGCCCCTTCCGCGCGTCGGGCGCCACGAGCCGGAGGAACGCGGCGGGATCCTTCCTCTCCGCGGCGGCCTGGGCCTTCGCGAAGACGTCCTCGGGGGAGTCTCCGCCCTCGGCCGGGGGCTTCGGAGCGGGCGCCGGTGCCGGCGCCGGCGCGGCCGCCTGGGAGCCTCCTTTGGCGGCGTCGGTCCCGGCGGGCTTCGTGGACGTCTTGGACTCCCCGCCGCAGCCCGGGGCCGCGAGGGCCGCCCCGAGCAGGGTGAGCGCGACGAAGCGGGCGCTGGACATGGGGCCTCCGATCCGCGGAGGAGAGGCCGGCGCCCCGCCGGGGGCCCCCGGGGACCGCGGGAGTGTACGCACTCCCCGCTCGCGCGCAATCCCGGCTGGAAGAGGGCCGGACCCCCGCCTCATCACCGGCGCCGCCGGGAACGACCCGAGTCCTTCCGCAGGCGATCGAGAGACTTCGACGTCGCCTCGCCCGCCTCGAGCTGCCGGGCCGCCTCGCGGGCGAACGCCTGGAGGCCGGGGTCCCGCTCCGAGGTGGCGATCCGCCCGAGGGCGGCGACGGCCGCCTCGGGCGCCTGGAGACCCGCGATCGCCAGCGCGCAGAGGACCCGGTCGCGGAGCGAATCCGGCACGTCCCCCGCCGCGAACCGCCGCTCCGCCGCCGCGACGAGCCGCGGCGCCGTGGATCGCGTCGCGGCGAACGTCGCGCGATCCTCGTCGAGCGCCGCGCGGAGGACGCTCTCGCTTCGCTCCTCCTCCCAGAGCCCGACCAGGTAGGTTCGGGACGCGTCCGTCGGGACATGGTCGAGGACCCGGACGACGGCCTCGCGGACCTCGGGCTCCTCACCCCGCGGGAGGTCGCCGAGGAAGGAGCGCCGCCGCTCGTCCTCGGCGAGCGCGCGCGCCACCGCCGCGGCGAGGGACGCCCGCGCGGGGGCTCCGGGCACGAGGGCCCGCCAGTCCCCGGCGAGGCTCTCCGCCTCCTCCGGGTCGAGGTGGCCCCCACGGGCGAGACTCTCGAGACCGTCAGCCGCGGCCCGCGCCAGGGAGGGGTCCGTGCTCCGCAGGGCGTTTCGGAGGCGACCCAGCGCCTCCGCGCGCTGCTTCGTTCCGGGGCCGGCCTCGCGGAGGGCGTCGCGCCAAGCCAGGACCTCGCCCGTCCGCGTCTCGACGGACGGTACGGCCTGCGGGACCTCGACGCCGCGAGCAAACGTGAGGACGCGCAGGTCCCGGACCGCCTTGTTCCCGAGGCCCTGGAACCTCAGGAGATCCCCGGCGCGCACGAGCTCCTCGAGCACCGGTTCCCAGGGTTGTCCGGCGCGCTGGAGCTCGGCGATGCGCCGGCGGTGGGAGGCCCAGGCCCGACCGTCCGCCCCGAGGACGTCCACGGCGACGTCCACGGCCGGTCGGGTCGCGAGCCCGGGCGGCACGCCCGCCAGCCGGTAGCGGCCGTCCGGACCCGAAGTGACCTCGGGACCTCCCCAGTCGCTCGAGGCCGTGCCGATCGTCACCCGGACGCCGGGCATCGGCAACCCCGTCCGATCCTCGAGCACCGTGCCCTCGATGACGTTGCCCTCGGTGACCTGAAGGACCAGCCCACCCTGCGCACTCGCCCGCGTCCAATCCGAGCAACCCCGGCCCGGAGCGATGGCGACCCACTCGGAGGTCTCGTGGCCCGTGGACGCGTCGAAGCAGCCGTCCTCCGCGGCGAGCTGTGCGAGGGGGCTGTGTGGCGAGAGCCCCCAGAGCTCGAGGTCCTCCCGCTCCCCTCCCGTCTCGGGCCGCCGCAGGATGAGGGCTCCGGGAACGGGCGAACCCGAGGCCGCGTCCACGACCCGCCCGCGGCGTGGGGAAGGGCTCCCGGAGGGGGCCGCGGCTCGTCCCGGGCCCGTCGCAGCCCCGCCGCCGGCCGCCGGCACTGCGCGACCGCCTCCGCGAGGGACCGCCGCGACCGACGAGTCTGCCGGCGAGCCTGTCCCGGCGGATCCGGTCGTCGGCGCGAGGGAGGTCCTCCGGCGGGCGTCCTCGGGCCTCGAGCCCGCCCCTCCGGCTCCCCCGAGGACCAGCGCCGCCCCTCCGACGGCCAGGAGCAACACGCCCGTTGCCACCGCGAACTTCTGGAGGGTTCCCATCGCGATCGCACCTCCGCCCGCCGCGCCCAGCGCCCCCGCCACCTCCGGCCGCCGCCCCGCCAGCGGCACGAGCGCCACGGCCCACGCCCGCCGGTCCCCGCCGTGCTCTCCGTCGAGCCTCTCCCGGAGCATCGCGTGCGCCCGGTGGAGCCGGGTCCGCACGGTCTCGGGCGGGCAGCCGATCTTCCGCGCGATCTCGCCCGGCTCGAGTTCCTCGTAGTACCTGAGGATCACCGCGGTCCTGTACGGCTCCTCGAGCGCGAGCACCGCCTCGACGACGTGCCGACGCACGGCCTCCCGCTCGACGATCTCGGCGGGACCCGGGATCCTCTCGGGCCGGGCGGCCGCCGCCTCGCGTCGCTCCCGCCGCGCCGTACTGCGCCAGGACTGCCGGGCCAGGTTCCGGACGACCGCGGCGAACCAGCCGCGGGTCCGGCCGCGCTCCTCGGGCGGCCTCTCGAGCGCCGCAACGAGCGCGTCCTGCGCCACGTCCTCGGCGGTCCCCTCGTCCGCGAGGAGGCTCCGCGCGAGGCCGCGGACGAAGTCCGCGTGGGACAGCAGGGCCTCCGGCTGGGTCGGGACTCCGCTCGACATGTGGCCTCACCCTATAGATTGACGCGGACCCGCGGAGCGTTTCACATAGTCACCGGATTCGCCACTCGGGAGGGGGCACCGGATCCCCCTCGGGCAGGTCCAGGGTCAGGGTCTCGCCCCGCAGGCTGACGACGAGCCGGCGCGTCGTCGGGGGGACGCCGAACGTGAGCCGCCACCAGCCCGGCTTGCCCGGGATGCCCGACCAGCTCCCCGTGCCCCGGGCGATCTCCCGGCCGTCGCCATCGAGCGCGACGGTGCGCGGCATGTCCCCGGTTCCCGCGCCGTAGGCCGTGTCGGGGCCCACGGGAACATCCACGTGCTGGATGACGGTGTGAAGGACGACGTCCATCTCATCGGCCCCCGGCGGGACCGAGGTCTGGACGAAGCCTCCGGGGAGGACGCCTCCATCGGGCGCGAACCGGCGAAACATGACCGTCTCGGGCTTCCCGCTCAGGAGAAACTTGAGGACCACGCGGCCCGTCTCGTCAGGTCGCCAGCGCTGGACTACGCTCCCGGCGGCGGCGAAGAAGTGCGTCTCGACGTCCGCTCCCGCCAGCGGGGCGCCCGCCCGATCGAGGATCCGAAGCGTGAGCTTCCGTGCCCGGGAGGCGCGCAGGCGCAGGAGCGCCGGGGCACCTTCCAGGCTGGCCGGGGCATCCCCAGCCCCTACGGCGAGCCCTCCCAAGGGAAGGAGGCCGAGCCAGCCCTCGTCCACGATCACGGCGCGCGCCTCGCGCGCCCCCTCCGTTCCCTGGACCGCGCCCCGGTAGCGGAGTCGGACCCGTCCGTCGGGCCCGGCCCGCGCGGCAGCCTCCCCGTCGAAGCAGGTCGCCGGCTCGCCACGCACGGACAGACCCCCGATGGGCCTGCCGTCCCCGTCCACGAACTCGATCACGACGGGAATCCACGGCGTAGCGCGGACATGGAGCACGACCGGTTGCTCACCGGCCGCCGTCACGCGGGCCCGGAGTTCGGGCTCGCGGATCGCGAAAGGCGGCGTGCCGTTCCGCGGCGCGTCGTACAGTCCCTCGCCCTTCAAGCGGACCTCGGCGACGTCCGTCCTCCCGGCCGGGTCGGTCCCCCAGACCTCGGCACCTCCCGTCCTCCCGAGATCCAGGCGCGGGAGCACGTCCGTCACCTCGGCGCGCCCCGAGGAGTCCGTCGTCGCCTCGCCCGAAGGCCAGGCCCCCATGCCCCCCGCGTGCGCGCTCCGGAGCGACATCTCGACGATCACCCCGGCGCGGGAGAGAGGCCGGCCCTCCGCATCCACGAGCTGCACGAACACAGGGGCGATGGGACCGAGCGCCAGGACCTGGCTCTCGGCGGGCCCCGCCTCCCGGACGATCCGGTCCGGCGCGGCGGCCCAGGCCCGACCCGCGCGCACCCAGACGCGGTTCCACGCGACCGGGAGGAACACGGTCACCTCCCGGGCGACCGGATCGAGATCCTGGCTCTCGCCGCCGCTCGACGCCCACGGACTCGCCCCTCCCTCGGCGCCGGGCGCCGGGGCCTTCTCCGGCTCGCCCGGCGGCGGCCAACGCCGCATGTGGAGGACCTCGACCTGGGCGGGCGGGCTCATTCCCGGCGGGAACTGGAGGCGGTAGGTGACGAGGACGCCGGCGCCTCGGGCCATCCGGATGTCCACGACGGCCTTCTTCCCCGCGCCGTCGAACCGGACCGCGCGGCCCCGGGCGAGGAGGTCCGCGAAGGCGGCGTCGCCGGCGCTCTGTACTTCCTGGAGCCCGGGTTCGGCAGGCTGGTAGCCGTGCGCCCCCCACGACTCCGGGAGCACCGCCATCCCGGGCGGGATGGGCCCGAACCGGTAGCGTCCCTCGCGATCCGCTTCGCAGGAGGGTCCGGACCCGCGGCCGAACTCGCCGAACACGGCGAGTTGGACCCAGAGGCCGCCGAGGGGCCGGCCGGTCTGCGCATCGAGGACCGTGCCCTCGACGAAGTTCCCCTCGGAGACCCTGAGGATGACCTCGGAGTCTCCCGGGCCCGCCGGCCACCAGTCCGAGCAGCCCCAGCCGGGGACGATCGCGATCATCCGGTACGTCGCCGAGTCCACGGGAACGGCGAAACGACCGGCCTCGTCCACAGAGATCCCGAACATCGGCTTCTCCCGGTGCCACTCCATGTCGAACGGGTCGGTCTCGAGATGGACGAACGCCCCCCGGCAGGGTTCCCCGGAGGCGGCGAGGACGGCGCGTCCGATCCGCCCGCTCCCGGACTCGCCCGGGGACGTCGGCGCGGGGGCCTGTCCGCTCCCCGCGGGTGGCGCGGGCGTGGGTTGGGGAGCGGTCGTCCCAGACGCCACCTCCGGCTCGCCGGGAGATGCCGCAGCCGCACTCGTTCCGACGCTCGGGGGCGCCCACTCCCCCGAGAGGTGGATCCATAGCCCCAGCGCCCCGGCCAGGACCAGGAGTAGTCCAGCGACGAGACCCTGCCGGACGGCCCGCCTGCCACTGCGCTCCGGAGCGGCCATCGCCCCTCCCAGGACTCGTCCTACCCGAGCCTCACCCGCGTCAGCTTGAACATCCCCGGGATGCCCTTCAGCACCGTCTCGTAGCGCTCGGTCCTCGCGCCGGCGGCCGCGAGGGCGTCACGGATCCGCGGGTCCGTCGCCAGCGCCTCGCCGAGGACGATGTCGTCCCCGTGCGACTCGCCCTGGATGCGGGCCGCCACGTTCACCGTCGAGCCGAAGTAGTCGAGGATCTCGTTCGCCGAGACCGCGATGCAGGGGCCCTCGTGGATCCCGACCTTCACGATCGGCCGCTCGCCCGGGAGCGCCATCGTCCTCTTCTGGGCGTCCAGCGCCGTGGCGACGGCCGCGACCGGGTCGGTGTAGACGGCCATGATGGCGTCGCCCATCGTCTTCACGATGCCGCCCTCTCGGGCCCGGATCACCTCCGTCCAGAGGGCGAAGTGCTCGCGCACCATCGCGTAGGCCCGGGCGCTCCCGGCGCGCTCGTAGTACGCGGTCGAGCCCTTCAGGTCCGTGAAGAGGAACGTGAGCGTCTTCACCGCCATCTCGGCCCCGGGAGCCAGGACCTCCGAGGAGAAGAGGTCCCGGAAGTCCTGGAGCGACGTGACGAGCGCGGCCGACGCCCCCCGGTCGTCGGGACGGAGAGTCTCGACGCGCGCGAGCATCTCGCCGGCGCCTCCGTTCCGCAACCGCAGCGCGAGGCGCCCCTCGCGGGTCTCGAGGGTCGCCGGCGCGACCGAGCCCGCGGCGATAGCGACCTCCGCCTCGGCCTTGCCACCCGCCCCTACGCGCAGCCGGCACTCGTGGCCCGGGGCCTGGGGGGCCCAGACCCGGTACTCGCCCGCCGGGAGGGTCACCGCCACCTCCCGGGTCGCGCCGGGCGCCAGGACGACCTGGGCCCGCACGTGCGGCGTCGCATGAGGTCCCCCCATGCAGTACTCGGCCGCCTCGGCCTTCCGGAGGGCCGGGTGGACGCTGAAGCGGACCTCCACGGATTGGTCGAACTCCCCGTCGAAGCGGATGTTGCAGGCGTCGCAGTGCACCTCGCGGCGGAGATCGGAGAGACGTCCCGAGTCCACCTTCACGACCCGGCACGAGGGGCAGCGGATGGACCACCGGAGGTCCAGGAGCCCCGCGCGCGTCGCGTGGAGGAACATCCGGAGGGTCGGCACCCGGGGCGACCCCCACCGGTCCGCCAGCGCGAAGGCCCGCATCCCGGTCACCTGGTCGTCGGGCGCGGTCCGCAGGTGCTCGAGGAGCTTCTCGACATCCCCGGAAGGCGCGCCCACCCGCGAGAGCGTCTCGCGGGCGCGGCCGACCACCGCCCCGTCGAGCGGGAGATCCCGCCTCTCGCCCGCGAACGGGACGGGCTGCCGGCCCGCGACGAAGGCGTCTATCCCCTCGAGGGCCTTCCTCATCGTCTGGCCCA
>JAKEIC010000087.1 GCA_022614695.1 Planctomycetales bacterium
ACCCAGTTGACTTTGGCTGTTACCGGCAACGTGCGCATAACCAACGACATTATTTATCAGTGCTGGCTCGGGGACACGCGCCGCCGCCTCGTCGGGCAGCTCTCCAAGGGCTACCGGCAGCGCGTGGGGCTCGCCGACGCGCTCGTGGCCGACCCGCCGATCCTAATCCTCGACGAGCCGACGGTCGGCCTCGACCCGAACCAGATCCGCGAGGTGCGCTCCCTCGTGAAGGAGCTCGGCAAGGACCACACGATCCTCCTCTCGACCCACATCCTGCGAGACGTCGAGGCGGTGGCCTCGCGGGTGATGATCATCCACCGCGGGAAGATCGCCCGGGACGCGAGCCTCGCCGACCTCTCCGAGGCGGCGGCCCGGTCGGGCCGGGTGCTGGTCGAGGCGACCGAGGACCCCGACGTGGTCGCCGCGGGGCTCCGCGACGTGCCGGGCGTCGCCGCCGTCGAGCGCGACGGAGGCGGCCGCGCGCTGGTGGTGAAGAGCGAGGACGGCCGAGATGTGCGGCCCGACGTCTACCGCGAGTTCGTGAAGCGCGGGTGGACCCTCGTGGACCTCCGTCGCGAGTCCGAGACGCTCGAGGACATCTTCTACCGCTCGACGATCGGCGCCGACGAAACGGCGGCCGCCGAGGCCGCGAAGGCCGCCGCGGCGGGGGACCCGTCGCCGAGCTCGGGGCAAAGCGGCGACGCGGCGTCGGACCCGTCCGGGTCCTCGGAGGAGAAGCCGTGACGGCCACCCTCGCGATCCTGCGGCGCGAGTTCCTCTCCTACTTCTTCTCGCCGCTCGCCTACATCGTCGCGGCGGCATTCCTGTTGCTGACCGGGTTCTTCTGGTACCTCGAGACGAGCTGGCTCGCGAACCCCCAGATCGCACCCCAGCTCAACCCCGTCTCGCATACGCTCTTCTCGGGCGTCCTCTACATCTTCACGCTCCTGATCCCGGCGATCACGATGCGGCTCATCTCGGAAGAGCTGCGCAGCGGGAGCATCGAGCTGCTGATGACCGCGCCGGTCCGGGAGGGTTCGGTCGTCCTGGGGAAGTTCCTCGCCGCGCTCGGCTTCTTCGCGAGCCTGCTGGTCCCGACTCTCGCCTACGTGATGTTCGCCCGCCAGTACGCCACCCCCGCGCCTCCCGACATGGGCCCCATCTGGGCCGGGTACGTGGGGTTCCTCCTCGTCGGCGGAATGCTCCTCTCGATCGGGGTCTTCGTCTCGGCGTTCTGCAAGAACCAGATCGTCGCCTACATCTTCACGGCGGCCCTGGTGCTCCTCTTCCAGCTCATCCCGACCTTCACGCGGGTGACCACCGAGTCCGACACCTGGCTCTACAAGGCGATCGCCGCCGTGGCCGACCACATCAACATGAACGCGCACTTCCAGGACATCGGCCGGGGGATCCTCGACCTCCGGCACATCCTCTTCTACCTCTCGTTCACCGCGCTCTTCCTCTTCGGCGCGACTCTCACGCTCTCGGTGAGGAAGTCGAGGTGAGCCCCATGCCGAGCGAGACCCCCGCCACGGCCGCCGCCGCCCCCCCGGCCCCCCCGAAGGCGGCCGGCGGCTTCGGCGCTGGCGTCCGCCTGGCGTCCGGCCTGAACGTGGCCCTCCTCTTCGCGTTCGCCGCGGCGGCGGTGGTGTTCCTCAACGCGATCGTGGCCAAGCGCTACATGCGCTTCGACTGGACGAGCGGCGGGGTCTTCGGGCTCTCGCCGAAGACGAAGTCGTTCCTCGGCAAGGTCACGAAGCCGATCAAGCTCGTGGTCCTCTACCCGCCCGCCGGCCAGGGCGGCCCGTCCAGCGATGTCCACGACCTCGTCCGCGAGTACGAGCTGGCCTCTCCCCACGTCAGCTTCGAGGCGCTCGACCCGGATCGGAACCCGAAGCGAGCCGAGGAGATCATCCGCTCCTACAACCTGAACCCCGAGGAGATCCGCACGGGCGTCATCGTGGATCACCTCGGGAAATCCAAGTGGGTCGGCCACTCGAAGATCTTCGAGCAGGACTTCAGCGGAGGGTTCCAGGGCGGGGGAGCGCAGACGAAGTTCAAGGGCGAGGACCAGCTCACCTCGGCCATCGTCTCCCTCGCCGAGGGGAAGACCCCCAAGGCGGGCTTCCTGAAGGGGCACGGCGAGAAGGACCCGAACGGCGGGGGCGAGGAGGGTTGCGCGGGGGCGAAGGAGGCGCTCCGGCGCGACAACTACGAGGTCGAGGCGGTGGAGTTGAAGGGGAAGGACTCGATCCCCGCGGGGCTCGACTTCCTCGTGATCGCCGGGCCCCGGGGGACGATCCTGCCGGAAGAGGTCCACCTGGTGAAGGCGCACCTCGAGGGGGGCGGCAAGCTCCTCGTCCTCCTGGATCCCTCCTGGGAGGGGAGGACGCTCGAGACTCTGCGCTGGACGCGGACGGGGCTCGAGGAGCTGCTCCAGGAGTGGGGCGTGGAGATCGGGGACGACCTCCTGCTCGAGAACGTGCAGAACGGTCCCTTCCTCTCGCCGGCGAGCCGGGCCTTCCCGATCACCTGGCGCTCCTCCTCGCACGAGATCACGAAGTCGCTCGCCGCGTTCAACCGGCTCATGGTCGCGGACGTCCGGTCGGTCCGCTACGACGACAAGGGCCGCGGCAAGACCACGGGCGAGGCGATCCTCAAGACCAGCGAGGGCGGGATGAAGGTGACCGACCTCGTGGGGTTCTTCGGCGCCTCCCAGGATATGCGCCGCTTGCTCCAGTACGCGGAGACCCTCACCCCGGAACAGCACCCGATCGGGGCGGCCGTCGAGGCCATCCACCCGGCGAGCAACGGGGAGAAGGCCCGCCTCGTCGTGATCGGCACCTCGTCGCTCGTCGCCGACGCCGGGACGCCGAAGACCTACGAGCTGGACCTCTTCGTCAACGCCGCGAACTGGCTCGCGCGCCGCGAGGCCCTCCTCGGGATCTCGGCCAAGGATCCGACACGGGTCAAGTTCACGATGACGGGCGGGCAGGTGAAGCTCGTCTTCTGGATCTCGGTGGTGCTGCTCCCGCTCGGGGCGTTCCTCCTGGGCGGGGTCGTCTGGCTCATACGGAGGAGCTGAGGTCGTGAGGAGCCACCGGAGGGAGAGGAGGTCCCGGCGCGGGTCGGCGATGAACTGGCCGCTGCTCGCGGCGCTCTTCGCGCTGGCGGCGGGGGTCGGGGCCGCCTACTTCTGGTTCTTCAAGGAGGCCGAGTCGGAGGAGGTCGGCGGCCCCGACACGGGGAAGGGCTCGCGGCTCTGGCCCCCGCTCGGGGTGAAGGACGTGACGGCGGTCGAGGCGGTCTTCCGCAACCATGGGCGGAAGGACGGGAAGGAGCGCTACCGGCTCGTCGCGACCCGCGATGGCGACAAGTGGCCCGTGAAGATCACGGTGCCCCCGGCGAAGGAGGGCGAGGCCGCGCGGACGATCTCCGACGACGGGGACGGGCAGACGATCGAGCGGATCGCGAACGAGTGCGTGACGCTCAAGCAGTACGAGACCCTGCCCGAGGTCCCGGCCGACCGGCTCGCCGAGTACGCGCTCGACGCGCCCGTCGCGGAGGTGACCGTCACCGCCGGCGGGAAGCCGATCCGGGTCCGGCTCGGGAAGCCGACGATCAGGATGGACAACCGCGTGTACGCCCTCGTGGACGGCCGGACCGGCATCCTCGCGGTCTCGAAGTCGCTCCGGGACTCCTGCGAGAAGGAGGCGGACGACTTCCGAAACCACGTGATCCTCCCGGTCCCGCCGTTCGAGGCGAAGGTGCTGGAGCTGAAGATGCTGTCGGGCACCGTGCGCCTCGAGCGCGGCGAGAGGGGCTGGGAGCAGAAGACGCCCGTCCCCGACCGCGCCGCCCGCGACGTGGTCGAGGCGTTCTACCAGAGGCTGCACCAGACGGCGCGCGCCCGGAGGTTCGTGGACGAGGAGAGCCCGGACCGGAAGAAGTACGGCCTCGAGACACCCTTCCTCGAGGTCCTGGTCTCGGACGGGAAGGTGGAGCACCGGGTCTCCTACGGCGAGGGGACGCGGCCGGAGGGGGAAACGGCCCCGCCGACGGTCTACGCCTTCCGCCACGCCGACGGCCGGATCTTCGAGGTCGGGGCCGAGAACCTCGCGCCGCTCAAGGTGGACGACCGGGGCTACTTCCGCGCGACCGACCTCCTCGACGCCGAGAAGGACAAGTTCGAGAAGGTCGTCGTGAAGGGCCCCGGCGAGGCGCCGGGCTTCGAGCTGACGAAGGAGGGGGGCTGGAACTGGAAGCTGACGAAGCCCCGCGCGTACGAGACCGACTCGTTCAAGGTCGAGGACCTGGAGAAGAGGCTCGACGAGGCGCGGGTCGAGTCGTTCGTGGACGCCCCGCCGGCCGGGGGCCCCGAGTCGCTCGGGCTCGGGCCGGCCGCGCTCTCGGTCGAGGTGACCGTGAAGGAGAGGGGCGCCACGACGATCCAGCTCGGGAACCCGGTCCCGGGCGAGAATCGGGTCTACGCGCGCCGCGGCGCGGACGGCCCGATCGTGACGGTCTCGGCGGACTTGAAGACGATCCTCGCCCGCGGGCACCTGTCGTACGTCCAGAGGTCGCTCTTCTCGGGCGCGTGGGTGAGCGACGCCGAGACGTTCGAGCTGGAGGTGCGGGAGGGCGAGAAGCCGAGGACGGGTTCCTGGAGCAAGGTCGGCGACAAGGACAAGAAGTGGCGCGCCGCGGGGAACGTCGTCATCGCGGACCCGGACGCGGTGGATCGGGTCGTGGGGGACCTGTGCGCTCTCCAGGTCGGGAAGTGGATCGAGGAGGACCCGAAGGAGCTCGGGAAGTACGGGCTGGCGCCGGACGAGGGGCCGGACCACTGGTTCGTGAAGGCCACGATCTACCTGAAGAAGGGCGATTCGGGGACAGAGACGAAGACGGTCTACTTCGGGAGGAAGGTCGAGGGTTCGGCGAGCGCGCGGTACGGCCGGGCCGAGAAGGGCCACGGAGCGCGCGGCGATCTCGTCTTCGAGGTGGACGTGACGGCCGGGGAGGGGATCCCCGAGAAGGTGGCGAAGCTCCTGGCGCCGCCCGAGAAGCCGCCGGAGAAGCCCCCCGAGAAGCCGGCCGACGGGGAGAAGGCGGGCGAGAAGCCCCCCGGGCAGGCGCCCGTAGACGGGCCGGGGGAGAAGCCTCCGGAGAAGCCCCCGGAGCCCCCGCCGGTGCCGGAGAAGCCCCCGGAGCCCGGCGAGGAGAAGCCTCCCGGGGGCGGTTAGGCTCAAGCCCGGTCCGGGTCTTCCCGATCTCCTGTCCAGGGCGCGCTGCAGACCCGCCCGCCCCGGAGGCTCCATGCCCGCCGACTCGATCGCGCCGCTCAACGTGCTCGTCGCCGACCTCACCCAGACGAGCGGGTACTACCTCCGGAGCGTGCTGCGCTCGGCCGGCCACCGCGCCTCCCTCGCCTTCACGCGTGAGGGAGCGATGGCCAAGGTCTCGACGGGGCTCTTCGACGTCGTGATCGCCGACGTGGACGTCGCGCGGCCCGAGGGCTCGGGGCTCCTGCGCGAGGTGGCGGAGCTTTGCCCCGGGCTTCCCCTGGTACTCGCGACGGAGTGGGCGACGCCGCCGGCGCCGCTAGAGACCGAGGTCTTCTGCGTCCTCGAGAAGCCCCTCCGGATCGCGCGCATAGCCGACATGCTCGACCGGGCTGCCGACCACCTCCGCGGGCTCTCGGAGAAGCGGCGCCACCTCCGGCGGGTCGTGGACCTCTCGATCGAGATCGTCCTCGGAGCGGAGCGGCTCCGGGCCCGAGCGACGAACCTCTCCCTCGGAGGCGTCCAGGTCGAGGCGCCCGGCGCGGGCGAGGCCTGGCGGCGCATCGGCCGCTCGGGCGCGCCCGTCCAAGCGAGGCTCCGCCTCGGCGACGGCGCCGCCCTCGATCTCCCCGCCCGGCTCGCCTACGTCGAGGCCTTCCCGGGCGACTCCGAGCAGGTGGGCCTCGCCTTCACGGGTCTCGCGACGTCTCAGCGGAACCGCCTCGAGGCGTACCTGACCCGCTAGTCCCGGGCCCCCAGGTCCTCCAGGTTCTTCCGGATCTTCTCGATCTCCTCCCCGATCGCGCGGAGGGCCTTGCGGCGCTGCTCCACCACGGCCGGGGGCGCCTTTTGGAGGAAGTCCTCGTTCTCGAGAGTCCGTTTCATGGCGAGCTCCTGCGCTCTCTTCTCGGCGAGCATCGCCTTGAGCCGCGCGATCTCGGAGTCGCGGTCAATGATCCCCTCGATCGGAACGAACACCTGGACCCCGCCCACGACTTCGGTGGCGGAGGCGGCGGGCTTGGTCATGCGGATCCCCGCGCTCACCTCCGAGGCGCCTGCGAGCCGCTTGAGGATCTCGCGCCCGGCCTCGAGAGCCAGGGCGTCCTCCGGCTTCGTGGTCGAGAGGACCACCTTCACGGGCTTCCCGGGAGGGAGGGTGTTCTTCGCCCGGATGTTCCGGACGGCGGTCACGACCTCGAGCACCCGCTGCATCACGCGCTCGGCCTCGGCATCGGTCTTTTCCGCGGCGTAGCGCGGCCAGGGGGCGACGATCAGGTCCGGCGCGGAGGCCGCCTCGGCCCGGGCCCCCGCGGGGGTCGCCCGGAAGTGGCGCCACCACTCCTCGGTCATGTGCGGGAGGAGCGGGTGTAGGAGCCGGAGCGCCGCCGAGAGGGCGTCGGCGAGGGTCGCCCGCGCGCGCGCCCGGTCGGGCCCGGCCTCCCGGAGACGGGGCTTCGCCAGCTCCAGGTAGACGTCGCACAGCTCGTTCCAGAAGAGCCGCCAGAGGACCCCCGCGGCCTCGCTGAAGCGGTACTGCTCGAGCGCGGCGGTCGCCTCGCGCGCGGCCGCCTGGCAGCGGGAGAGGATCCAGCGGTCCTCGATGCGCGGGGGCCCCGGGGCGGCCGGCTCCTCGCCCGCGAGGGTCGTCAGCGCGAAGCGCACGCCGTTCTGGATCTTCGTGACGAAGTTCCGCCCCTTCTCGAAGCGGGTCGGCGCGAGCTTCACGTCCTGGCCCTCGGTGCAGAGGTCGGCGAGCGAGAAGCGGACGGCGTCGGCGCCGTACTGCTGGATCATGTCGAGGGGGTCTATCCCGTTCCCGAGCGACTTGCTCATCTTGCGCCCCTGCGCGTCGAGGATCGTCCCGTGGATCACCACGTCGCGGAACGGCGGCCGCCCCATGAACTCGAGCCCCATCATCACCATACGCGCCACCCAGAAGTAGATGATCCCTCGGTCGGTCACGAGCGTGGAATTGGGGTAGTGGGTCTCGAGGTCGGAGGTCTTCTCCGGCCAGCCGAGCGTCGAGAACGGCCAGAGCGCCGACGAGAACCAGGTGTCGAGCACGTCCTCGTCCTGCCGGATCTCCGTCGAGCCGCAGTGGGCGCAGCGGTCCGGGTCGGCGGTCGCGACCGTGAGCTTCGGGCAGCTCCGGCAGTACCAGACGGGGATCCGGTGGCCCCACCAGATCTGGCGGGAGATGCACCAGTCACGGGGGGTGTCGAGCCAGTCAAGGTAGACCTTCTCCCAGCGGGCCGGGTAGAAGCGGACGAGCCCGTCCCGCGTCGCGCGGGCGGCGGCCTGCTTGAGCGGCTTCATCCGGACGAACCACTGCTCGGAGACGAACGGCTCGATCACGGCATGGCAGCGGTAGCAGTGGCCGACGCTGTGGCGCAGGGCCTCCACGCGCTCGAGGAGCCCCTCGGCCTCGAGCGCCTTCACCACGGCCTCGCGCCCCGCCGGGACGGCGAGCCCCCGGAACTTCCCGGCGTTCTCGTTGAGGGTCCCTTCCGGCGTGAGGATGTTCACCACGGGCAGCGCGTGGCGCTTCCCGATCTCGAAGTCGGCCGGGTCGTGGCCGGGGGTCACCTTCACGGCCCCGGTCCCGAAGTTCTTGTCCACGGCCGCGTCGGTCACGACGGGGATCTCGCGCCTCTGGAGCGGCAGCAGGACCTTCTGGCCGTGGAGCCGCGCGTAGCGCTCGTCCTCGGGGTGGACCGCGACGGCCGTGTCCCCGAGCATCGTCTCGGGGCGCGTGGTCGCCACCGTCACGAACTTGCCCGGCTCCCCGACGATCGGGTAGCGGATGTGCCAGAGGCTCCCCTCGGCCTCCTCCATCTCCACCTCGTCGTCGGAGAGGGCGGTCTGGTCGTGGGGGCACCAGTTCACGATGTAGGTGCCGCGGTAGATCAGGCCCTTCTCGTACAGGCGGACGAAGACCTCGCGCACCGCCCGCGAGAGGCCCTCGTCCATCGTGAACCGCAGGTGCTTCCAGTCGCACGACGCGCCGAGCCGCCGGAGCTGGCCGAGGATCCGGCCGCCGTACTCCTCCTTCCACTTCCAGACCTCCTGGACGAACCCGGGGCGGCCGAGCCCCTTGCGCGTGACCCCGGACTTGGCGAGCTGCTCCTCGACCACGTGCTGCGTCGCGATCCCCGCGTGGTCGGTGCCGGGGACCCAGAGGGTCCGGTCCCCGAGCATGCGGTGGAACCGGATCAGGATGTCCTGCAGCGTGTTGTTGAGGGCGTGTCCCATGTGGAGGATCCCGGTCACGTTCGGGGGCGGGATGGGGATCGTGAAGGGGGCGCCCTGTCCCCGCGGCTCGAAGAGGCCCCGCGATTCCCACTCGGCATAGCGCTCGGACTCGATGCGGCTCCGGTCCCCGGTCTCGAGGCGCGTCGGGAGAGGTTTCAAGGCGGGTGGAGAGTCCATGAAGGGGGCGTAGTGTATCGCTCGCACGCGCGATTCACGAGGCGAAGGCCCCTCGCGAATCGCCCGTGCGAGCGTAGTATCAGCGCACGTCACCCGACGGCTCTTCGGGGCAATGGCTGGTCTCGGCGCTCGGCTGCGCGCCGTGGACCGCTGCGGGGACGCGGCGAGGGAGGGAGGACACATGGACGCGAGAGGTCTCATGATTCTCGTCGCGATGGGTGTCGCCGTGGCCGCGGGGGCGGTGGTCGCACTGGGGCTCAAGCGCCCGCAGGAGGGCGACTCGGGGCTCGCGGCGTCCGCGCCGCTCGGGGCCCCTGCAGCATCCGGGCCCGCTCGGCAGGCCGTCCCGGAAGACTGGGCTGGGCTACGGCGGCGGATGGAGGCGCTTGAGGACGAGATCCGCGCGCTTCGGGAGCGGCTCGGGAGGGGCGACGGCCCGCGCGGTGCGGTCGCGGCACCCGCCGCGGCCCCCCCGGCGCCGACGCTCGGGATGGCAGAGGCTCCCCCGCCCCGGCAGCTCGCGGGGAAGGACATCGAGGCGCTTGGGTCCCCCGGCGGCCGGAGCGACCTCGTCGCGCGGTTCGGTGCGCCGGAGAAGGAGGAGCCGACTTTCTCGGGAGGCGCGGAGCTGCGTTTCCTCCAGCAGGGTGTACTGGCCAAGGTGGACAGCACCGGGAGGTTGGAGAGCCTGGAGCTCTTTGGCGAACCGCGATCGCCGCTGCGCGAGCAGGCGGGACAGTGGCGGGGGCTATTCCTCAAGGACGCCGAGTGGTATCGCCCGAAGAAGTGGACGGTTGACGGAATGGCTATCGGGGACCATGTCCAGGACGTGTACCAGCGATGGGGTGATCCGGATCGGGTGGAGGCGTGGCAGGATGGGCAGGAGTGGGCTGTCTACGCTAAACGGAAGCTCATGCTCGAAGTCGGGCCGGACCACCGCGTCAGGCACATCAGGTTCGACCGGAGTCTGCAGTAGACTTTCTGGCGTGAGCCGGAGGCCCGTCCCGGAGCCAGGAGAAGAGCGTCGGCCCGTCGGGCGCGAGGATCCCCGTGCTCGCGGCGGCCGCCTCGGTGAAGACGTCGGCGGGGCGCGGCGGAACCTCCGACCCGGCGATCACGAAGGGGACCGGGTCCCGGATGTGGGTCTTCGTGACGCAGGAAGTCGCGTGGTCGGGTGAGAGGAGGAGCCGCCAGGGCTTCCCGCGCGCCTCGAGGGCAGCGATCAGCGGTGCCAGGACCTTTCCGTCCACCTCCTCGAGGGCCCGGACTTTGGCGGCCGCGTCACCCTGGTGGGCCGCCTCGTCGGGGGCCTCGACGTGGACGAGCAGGAGGTCGCAGGCGTCGAGAGCCGCGACGGCGGCGCGGCCCTTCGCCGCGTAGTCGGTGTCGAGGTAGCCGGTCGCGCCCGGGACCTCGATCGGGGAGAGCCCCGCGAGGCGGGCGACGCCGCGGACGATGTCCACGGCGGTGATCGCGGCGCCTCGGCGGAGGTCCCCGCTCGGGACGCGGGGCGCGAAGGAGGGCGCCCGGCCCTCGCCCCAGAGCCAGAGCATGTCGGGCGGCGCGGCCCCCGCCGCGAGGCGGCCTCGCCGTACGGGGTGATCGGCGATCACCTCCCGGGACTTCTCCATGACGGCGCGGATCCTCTCGGCCCCGTCGCCCCGGGGAAGGTGCGGCGCGATCGGCTGACCGGGGATGTCGTGCGGCGGCGTCGTCAGGAGCCGGAAGCTCCGGTCGCCTCCGAAGACGGCCAGGTGCCTGTACGAGACGCCGGCGTGCAGCCGGACGCCGATCGGCTGGAGCGCCCGGTCGAGGTCTGCGACGAGGAGGGCGGCCTCCTCCGTCGGGATGTGACCCCCGGCGAAGTCGGCCATGGTCTCGCGGCCCGGCGCGCCCCCGAGCGAGACGAGGTTCGCCCGGAAGGCCCAGGCGCCGGGGGGGAGCGCGATCCCGCGTCCGGCCGCCTCGAGGGGAGCGCGCCCCGTGTGCGCGGTCCTCGGGTCGTAGCCGAGGAGCGAGAGGTAGCCGATGTCGCTCCCGGGCGGACAGCCGTCGGGGATCGTGCGGGCGAGCCCCGCGAACCCGCGCCGCGCGAGCGCGTGCATCGCCGGGAGCCGCGCCGCGGCGAGCGGCGTCCGGCCCGCCAGCGCACCGAGCGGGACGTCGGAGGCGCCATCGGGGGCGAGGAGGACGAGGTTCAAGCCTCGACCTGCGCCGGGGCAGGGGCCGAGGGCCCCCCCGCCGCCGCCGGCAGGATCGGGTAGACGACCGCCGCCGCCAGGGCGCCCGTGGCCCTCCGCGCGAGCGACGTGCTCGCGGGCGCCGTGATCGCCGCCTCGAGGCCGCCGGCTCCGGCCGCGTCCGCGTCCTCGACGAGGACCTCGAGCCCCGCCGCCTCGAGCTTCCGGGCGAGCCCCGACCCTTCGGGGGCGAGCACGAGCCGGCCGGCCGGCACCGAGTCGTCTCCGGCGGCGCTGCGTCCCGGAGGAGGCAGCGGCAGGCCCGGGACCGACCCGCGCCCGGTCGCGGCGTCGAGGGCGTCCGAGAGGAGGGCGTGGGCCGTGGGCATCGCCCCTGCCCCGCGGCCGGCGAGCGTGAGGTCTCCTGCCGCGCGGCAGGTCACGCGGATCGCGTTCTCCTCGTTCCGGACCGCGGCGAGGGGGTCGGCCGCCGGGACGAGGGTGGGCTCCACGCGGAGGACCGGCGGCCCGCCGCGGGAGTCCCGGCGTCCCCAGGCCACGAGGCGGACGGCGTAGCCGAGCGCCCGGGCGGCGCGGCAGTGCTCGGGCCGGACGGCGCGGATCCCCGCGCGGGGGATCTCCTCGACCCGGGTCCCCGCGCCGAACGCGAGCCCCGCGACGATCGCGAGCTTGCGGACCGAGTCCCAGCCGTCGAGGTCGTCCGTCGGGTCCGCCTCGGCGAACCCGCGAGCCCGGGCCTCGGCCAAGGCCTCCTCGAGCGAGTCCCCCTCCTCGGTCATCCGGGTCAGCACGAAGTTCGTGGTCCCGTTCACGACGCCCGCGACCCCATCCACGGTGTCGGCGAGCACCGAGGCCCGGAGCACCCGGATCACGGGGACCGCGGCCCCGACGGTCGCCTCGATCCCGAGGGAGACCCCGCGCCTCCGCGCCACGTCGGCGAGGAAGGCCCCGTGCGCGGCGATGGCCGCCTTGTCGGCGGTGACGACGCTCTTGCCGGCCTCGAGCGCGGGCAGGATCGCCCCGCGGGCGTTGTCGGGGCCCCCGACGGCGACGACCACGACCAAGACCTCCGGATCGGCGAGGCAGCCCGCAAGGTCGTCGGTGAGCATCCGGGGGGGGAGGCTCACGGCCCGAGCCCTCCTCGTGTCCACGTCCACCACGCGGCGGAGCTCGAGGGTGACCCCGGCGCGGGTGCGGATCCCCTCCGCCTCGTCGCGGAGGAGCCTCACGACTCCCTGCCCGACGGTCCCGAACCCGACGAGTCCGACTCCTACGCGCTTCATGCGGCGAGGGGATTCTACAGGCGCAACGACTCCGGGCAGAGCCTACACTCGGGGCGAGTGATCGGCCCCTTCCGCTGGTTCCTCGGCCTCGCCCGACCCTACCGCGGGGGGCTCGCGGGCGCGTTCGCGGCGCTGGTGGTCTCGGGCGGGGTCTCGCTCCTCCTCCCGGCGGTCGCGGGGAGCGTGGTGGACGCGGCAATCGTCGAGAAGAGCCTCGAGAGGCTCGAGACCGTGATCCTCGCGATGATCGGGCTCTTCGCCGTCTCGGGCGCGCTCTCGTTCGTCGAGCACTACACGCTGCGGGCCGTGGCGGCCCGGCTGCTCCGGGACCTGCGGGTCCGGCTCCACGGGCACCTCCTCGGCCTCTCGATGGGCTTCTTCGAGTCGCAGCGCGTCGGGGACCTCCTCTCGCGCCTGAACGCCGACGTCGAGACTCTCGGCTCGCTCCTCACCGACCACCTCCTCTCCGGGACGCAGCAGGCGCTCATGCTCCTCGGCGCCGTGGCGATCCTCGTCGCCGTCCACCCGGCGCTCACGGGGGTCATGCTGCTCGCGGTGCCGCCGGTCGTCGTCGCGGCGGTCCTCTTCGGGATGAGGCTCGAGAAGCTCTCGAAGCGGCGGCAGGAGGCGGTGGCGGAGGCGAACGTGGCGGCCGAGGAGTCGCTGGCGGGGATCCGGACCGTCCAGGCCTTCGCGCGGGAGCCGCTCGAGCGGGAGCGCTACGGCGCGCGGCAGGAGTCCGCCGTGGCGGTGGCCCTCCGTGCGGCCCGGGCCTGGGGCGCCTTCGGCGGCGTGGTCTCGTTCCTCGCCTTCAGCGCGCTCACGCTGGTCCTCTGGCGCGGCGGGACCCTGGTGATCCGCGAGGAGCTGACGGCGGGCCAGCTCACGTCGTTCCTCCTCTACACGGCGACCGTGGCGAGCGCCGTCGGCTCCCTCACCGCGTTCTACGGGAGCGTCCGGCAGGCGGCGGGGGCGACCGACAGGGTGCGGAAGCTCCTCGAGACCCCCGCGGGGGTCGCCGACGGGCCGGACGCCCGGCCGATGGCTTCGCGGCCCCGCGGCCACGTGACGTTCCGGGAGGTCCGGTTCCGTTACCCGTCCGCCGACGGGCGTGCGGCGGTGGACGGTGTCACCCTCGAGATCGCGCCGGGGACGTGCCTCGCGCTCGTGGGGCCGAGCGGTGCCGGGAAGACGACCCTCGTCTCGCTCCTCCTCCGGTTCCACGACCCGCAGGAGGGGGCCGTCCTCGTGGACGGGGAGGACGCGCGCCGGCTCCGGCTCGGGGACCTCCGCGCCTCGATCGGGCTCGTGCCCCAGGAGATCTTCCTCTTCGGCGGGACCGTGGCGGAGAACATCCGCTACGGGAGGCCCGCGGCCTCCGACGCGGAGGTGCGGGTCGCCGCCGACGCGGCGCAGGCGCACGGCTTCATCTCGGCGCTCCCGAAGGGCTACGAGACGCTCGTCGGCGAGCGGGGGGTGAAGCTCTCCGCCGGCGAGCGGCAGCGCATCGCCATCGCGCGCGTGCTCCTCAAGGATCCTCCGATCGTCGTGCTCGACGAGGCGACGAGCGCCCTCGACTCGGAGTCCGAGCGGCTCGTGCAGCTCGCGTTCGAGAAGCTCCTCGCGGGCCGGACGACCCTCGTCATCGCGCACCGCCTCGCGACGGTCCGCCGCGCGGACCGGGTCGCGGTCCTGAAGGCGGGCGCGGTCGTCGAGGAGGGGACTCACGAGTCGCTCCTCGCGCGCGGCGGCCTCTACCGGCACCTCTGCGAGCTGCAGATGCTGGACGCGGCCGGAGAGCCCGCAGGTCGTGGTTGAGGGTGGTGGCAGGGCTCCTTACCATCCTCCCGTGCGCCCGATCCTCCTCATCGCGAACCCGATCTCGGGTCGGGGAGCCGCGGCGCGGGTGGTCCCCGAGGTCCAGCGCGGGCTCGAGGCGCGGGGGTTCGCCGTGGACGTGCACACGACGACCGGGCCGGGCGACGCCACCCGGGCCGCACGCGAGGCGCCAGCCGGCGTGGCGGCGGTCGTGGCAGTTGGGGGAGACGGGACCGTCACCGAGGTCGCGGAGGGATTGAGAGGCCGCGAGATCCCGCTCGGGATCGTGCCCATCGGGACCGCGAACGTGCTGGCGCGGGAGGTGGGCCTCCCGCGGAAGGACGTCGAGGCCCTCACGGCCATCATCGCCGCGGGCCGCGTCCGCCGGCTCGACGCGGGCGAGCTGAACGGGCGCCTCTTCCTGCTCGTGGTCGGGGCGGGCTTCGACGGCGAGATCGCGCACCGCCACAAGCGGGGCCCGGACGGGAGCAACTCGTACTCGCAGTACGTCGGCGCCTTCTTCGGGACCCTCCTCACGTCGCCCTTCCCGGGGATGCGGATCGAGGTGGACGGGAAGGTCGTCGCGACCGACGCCGCCCACGCGAGCGTCGGGAACACGCGGAATTACGGGGGGCCGTTCCAGGTGACCTCCCTCGCGAGGCCCGACGACGGGCTCCTCGACGTCACTTGGCTCGAGGGCCGGAGCCTCCCGCGCTGGCTCGGGTTCCTCGTCCTCGCCATCGGCCGGAAGCTCCACTGGGCTCCGGGCGCCCACACGGCCCGCGGGAAGGCGATCCGGATCGTCCCGGCCGATCCGGCGGTGGCGGTGCCGGTCCAGAGGGACGGGGACCCTTTCGGCACGACGCCCGTCGAGGCGCGAGTGATCCCGCAGGCCGTCCCGGTCCTCGTGCCCTGATAACATGGCGCGCCCCGTGGCGGCCGCCGCTCCAACCCCCGTCCCCGTCGGATCCCTCCAGCTCGGCGGCGGCGGGCCCCTCTTCGTCATCGCCGGGCCCTGCGTGATCGAGTCCGAGGACCTGATCCTCTCGACGGCGAAGGAGCTCCAGAAGATCGCCGCGGCCGAGGGCGTCCCCCTCGTCTTCAAGTCCTCCTACGACAAGGCGAACCGCTCCTCGATCGAGTCGTTCCGCGGACCCGGGCTCGAGAAGGGGCTCGCGATCCTCGCCCGCGTGAGGAAGGAGACGGGGCTCCCCGTCCTCTCGGACGTCCACACGGCCGAGGAAGCCCGCGCCGCCGCGAAGGTCCTCGACATCCTCCAGATCCCGGCCTTCCTCTGCCGCCAGACCGACCTCCTCCTCGCGGCGGCCGGGACCGGGAAGCCCGTGAACGTGAAGAAGGGCCAGTTCATGGCGCCGTGGGACATGGGGAACGTGCTGAAGAAGCTCGCCAGCAAGGGCCGCGGCGGGGTGTTCCTCACCGAGCGCGGAGCCTCGTTCGGCTACAACAACCTCGTCGCCGACATGCGGGCGATCCCGGTGATGCGGGCGCTCGGAGTGAACGTGATCTACGACGCGGGCCACAGCCTCCAGCTCCCCGGGGGGCTCGGGAACCGCTCGGGCGGGAACCGCGACCTGATCGAGCCGCTGGCGCGCGCGGCCGTCGCCGCGGGGGCGGACGGGATCTTCCTCGAGGTCCACCCCGACCCCGACAAGGCCCTCTCCGACGGGCCGAACTCGTTCAAGCTCTCGGAGTTCGCCCGGCTGCTCCGCGTGCTGCGGCGAATCCGCGAGGCGGTTCAGGGAGCCTGAGCGGCCGGGGCCTTCCCGTTCCCCGCCGGCTTCTTCCACTCCGGCGGGATGATACCCATCTCCTTCGCGGTCTTGAGGACCAGGTTCACGTGCTCGATCTCGAGGCTCACCCGGTAGGCCTTGTCGTTCCAGCGCTCGGCCTCGTCGGTGAACTTCACGTACTTCCGGATGAGCCCCTCGCGGTAGCGCTCGACCTCGCGCACGGTCGCCCGGACCTTCCGGCGCTCGGGTTCCTCGGCCACCCTGTCATCTTACAATTCGATCCGTGCTCCGGCGATTCCTTCCCCTCGCGGCCCTGGTCCTCGCGGCGGGAGTGGGATGCGGGGGCGACGGCGAGCCCCGCGCGGGCCCGCCGACGGCGGCGTCCGCGTCCTCGAGTCGGACCTTCGCGTCCCGGATGCCCGGACCCGGGGGGATCGAGAACTTCGCGAAGGTCGCGGAGGGCCTCTACCGCGGGGCGCAGCCCTCGGAGGAGGGACTCCGGGGCCTCCGCGACCTCGGGGTCCGCACGGTGGTGAACCTCCGGGAGCACCACTCCGAGAAGGAGGAGGCCGAGGCGCTCGGCCTCTCCGCCGTCGAGATCCCGATCCGGGCGGGAATCTTCGGCTCCAAGCCGCCGAGCGAGGAGGACCTTCGGAGGTTCTTCGAGGTCGTCCTCGACCGCAATCGCCGGCCTGTCTACGTCCATTGCGCCCAGGGGAAGGACCGGACCGGGACGATGTGCGCCCTCTACCGGATCGAGGTGGACGGCTGGACCCCCGACGAGGCCATCGCCGAGATGCAGGACTTCGGCTACCACGACGTCTACAAGGACCTGGTCGCGTTCGTGCGAGGCTACGAGAAGCGCGGGTTCCGGGCGCCGGCTCCGAAACGCTAGACAGAGACCCCCACGAACCCCCGCCCGAGGAGCGCGGCGGCCCAGGCGAGGGCGGCGATGGTGTTCGCCTCCCTCGCGAAGAGCTCGCCCCAAGGGTGGCGGGGGCCGGGGGGGAGGCGCCGCAGGGCGGAGACGCGGGGGAAGAGCCTCGGGACGCGGGCGGCGTACTCGTCGAAGGCGGGGCCGAACTTCTCCCGGAGGGCCCTCTCCTCCGTGAGGAGGATCGGCACGTAGTAGGCGAGCGCAACGGCGGGGTAGGCGGCGATCGCCGGCCAGAGGCCCGACGCGATGGCGAGGCCGAACCCGAGCACGAGGTTGGCCGCGTAGAGCGGGTTCCGGACGCACCCGTAGATCCCGCTCGTGACCAGTTCCTCGGTCCGCACCTTCCCGCTCACGCGGCTCTTCGGGCCGATCGCGCGGAGCGCGGAGATCCTGACCGCCTCGCCGAGGGCGGCCACGGCGAGCCCGGCGAGGAAGACCGCGGGCGCGGGCCGCGCCCACACGACGACGGCCGCCAGCGCGGGGATCGGGAGCACCCCGCGGTAGGTGTAGAGCCAGAGGCCGAGCCTCATGCCCCGGCTCCGATGCGCCGGATCGCCTCGACCACCTCGGCCCCGAGCACGAGGACCCCCGCGAGGAGGGCGAGGTAGAGGAGCGGCCGCCGCACCGCGCGCGGGGGCTTCAGGCGCTTCTTCCACGCCCGGAGCCGCTCGTTCCGGGTCGGGGATGGCTCGGTCACGCGGCGCCCGTTCCTCCGCCCGTCTCCGCCGCGCCGCGGCGCGCCCGCTCGCGCCGTTTCTTGCGGGAGAGGAGCGTCACGAAGAGCCGCGCCGCGGGGTTCGTCACCTCGCGGTCGAGGAGCGCGAAGAGGAGGACGCGGCCGAGGGCGGCGACCCCGACTCCGACCCCCGCGGCGACCCGCCAGGAGGCCGGCTCCCCGCGCGCGTCGAAGGCCGCGAGCGCCGCGAGCAGCGCCCCGGAGGCGACGGGGACGTGCCACTCGCGGTGCTTCCAGACGAGTCGGGGAGAGAAGGGCCCTCCCGCCAACGCCCGGGGGAGTCGCGCGAGCGATCGCGGCCCGGGAACGACGGCCGGCACTGAGGCCCTCCACGCCCGGAACTCCTCCCCGAACGCCGCCTCGAGGTCCCGCTCCTCGCGCCGGATCGCGCGGGCGTGGGTGGCCACGAAGAGGACGGCCGCCGGCGCCGCGAACCAGGGGCTCCCGTTCGCGAGGAGG
>JAKEIC010000088.1 GCA_022614695.1 Planctomycetales bacterium
CGGCGGAAACGGCGGCGGCCGCCCGAGCGGGGGCAGCGGCCGGCGGCGGCGGCGGCGCTGACCGGCCGGTCCGACGGCCGAGTCATGGCCATCACCTACGGTCCCCGCTTCGAGGACGCCCTCCTCCACGCCGCGCGCCTCCACAAGGACCAGGTCCGGAAGGAGTCGGGGGTCCCCTACGTCACGCACCTCCTGGCGGTCGCTTCGCTCGTGGGCGAGGCGGGCGGGGGCGAGGACGAGGTGATCGCGGCGCTCCTCCACGACGCGGCCGAGGACCAGGGGGGACGCGAGACGCTCGCCGAGATCCGGAAGCGGTTCGGCCCGAGAGTGGCCGACATCGTCGAGGCTTGCTCGGACACCTTCGAGACCCCGAAGCCTCCGTGGCGCGCGAGGAAGGAGGCGTACCTGGCGCACCTCCCCCACGCGTCCGCCTCGACGCTCCTCGTCTCGTGCGCCGACAAGGTCCACAACTCCCGGGCGACTCTCTCGGACCTCCGGGAGAACGGCGAGAAGACCTGGGCGCGATTCAAGGGCGGGAAGGACGGGACGCTCTGGTACTTCCGGTCCCTCGTGGAGACGTTCCGGAAGCTCCCGGCGGCGCCGAGGAGGCTCGTGGAGGAGCTGGCGCGCACGGTGGAGGAGATGGGGAGGCTCGCCGGGAGGACGGGGAAGTAGGGGCGGGGGAGGGCTCGGGATGGGTGCTGGGGGGGGGGGGACAGGGACGGCTCCGTCCCCAGGACCTGCCTCGGGAACGGGAACGGGAGGGGCGCCATGAAGTGGGTCACTCGCAAGACCATCCGCGTGAACCGGACGGCCACGGCTTGGCTCGTGCGGAGGTTCCTCGATCCGGCGGCCGAGTTCCTGTTCGTGGAGCCCTCGGAGGTGGCCGCGGTCGCGAAGCGCGAGGGGGCGACGGGGTTCGACGCGCCGGGGGCGCCGTACCCCCACAAGGACGCGAAGGGGCTCTGCTCGTTCGCCGCGATCGTCCACGAGCGATGCGCGAAGGACCGTGTCCTCCTCGAGATGGCGCGGATCGTGCAGGAGGCGGACCTGCCGGGGGGCGCCGATCCGCCGCCGGAGGCCGACGGGTTGCGCGCGATCTCGGAGGGCTTCCCGGACGTCGCCAAGGACGACGGCGAGACGGTCGAGCGCGCGGCGTTCCTGTATGATGCCCTCTACGCGTCGCTCGCCGCTCGGCGGCGCACGCCCCCCGGGAGGACCCGATGACGAGTGCGCTGGTGGCGGGGCTCCTGGCGCTCCTCGCGCCCGGCCCCTTGCAGGGAGCCGCCCTCGCCCGCCCGCAGGCGGAGCCGGAGGAACGCGAGGAGGAGCCGGCACTCCGCGCGCCCGCGAAGCCCGCCGGGCCCCTCCTCGCCAACCTGACGGAGTTCGGCTGGTCCCTCGGCTACTCCGAGGGAGGCCGGAGCCTCCTCCACCGCAGCCTCGGCCAGGGTCGGGGCGCGATCGGCCCGATCACGGGAGCCGAAGGGGCCCTCCGGCTCCGCCACGCGATCGCCATCGAGGAGGACGCCCATTTCACGGTCGGCGGCTTCGCCTTCCTCCTGGAGTACGGGGACAAGGGGTTCAGCAGCACCAACAATGCGTGTCCGTCGGGACCCGCCACGGACCGGTTTACGCTCGAGGGCGAGGACTGGGGCCTCTTCGTCACGGCGGGCGCCATGACCTCCGTCTCCACGCGCGTCGTGTTCCTCCTCGCCGAAGCGGGGGTCGGCGGCTTCTCGTCCTACGTGAAACTCCGATACCAGCCCACCTGTCCCGGGGTCGCGGGCCAGCTCGCGGTCGAGAAGACCTGGGTCCCGGCCGTACAGTTCGCGCTCACATTCGGGATCAACATCCCGGGACCGCGGCTTCGGGGCGCGCTCCCGCGCCTCGCCGAGCGGGACGGGGAGGCGCCCGCACGGAACACCCAGGCGCACACGATATTCGGCTTCCGGTTCTCGATCGCCTACACGGCGGCCCCCTCCTACGACGTGGACTGGAAGGGAGGGGGGGCAGCCATCCGGCACGATCCCACTTTCTTCACGGTGAGCGTGGCCATGGCGATCGTCCGCTGACTCGGTGAGCCGCTTCCTCTTCGTCTCGAAGTACGCACTCATCCACGACCTCGCGTGGGAGGTCCTGAAGGAGGGCCACGAGGTCCGGTACGCGATCCTCTCCAAGGCCGACAAGGACGTGGCCGACGGGTTCGTGCCGAAGTGCGAGGACTGGGAGAAGCAGGCGGAGTGGGCCGAGGTCGTCGTCTTCGACTACACCGACTTCGGCGCCGCGGCGGAGAAACTCCGGAAGGCCGGGAAGCCCGTGGTCGGGGGGACCGTCTACACGGACCGGCTCGAGACCGACCGCGACTTCGGCCAGGAGGAGATGCGCGCGGCTGGGATCGCGACGATTCCCGGCTGGGACTTCGAGAGCTTCGACGCGGCGGTCGAGTTCGTCCGCACCCACCCCGACCGCTACGTCGTGAAGCCGAACGGGAAGGTCCAGAACGAGAAGGTCCTCTCCTTCGTCGGCCAGGAGGAGGACGGCCGCGACATCGTCTCGATGCTCGAGCGGTACCGGAAGGGCTGGGCGGGGAAGATGCGGAGCTTCCAGGTGCAGAAGCACGTCTCGGGAGTCGAGGTGGCCATCGGCGCCTTCTTCAACGGCAAGGAATTCCAGCTCCCGGCCTGCGTCAACTTCGAGCACAAGAGGATGTTCAACGGGGAGATCGGGCCGAGCACAGGGGAGATGGGGACGACGACGTTCTGGTCGAACGCAGCGTCCTTCTTCGGCGCCACGCTCGCAAAGATGCGCGAGCGGCTCGCCAAGGCCGGCTACGTCGGCTACTTCGACCTGAACTGCATCGTGAACGGCCGCGGGATCTACCCGCTCGAGTTCACCTGCCGCTTCGGCTACCCGACGATCAACATCCAGCTCGAGGGGCTGCTCGGGAAGCGCGGCGAGTGGCTGCTCGCCCTCGCCAAGGGCGAGGCCTACACGCTCCGCGCCAAGCGCGGCTTCCAGGTGGGCGTCGTGATCGCCGTCCCCCCGTTCCCGTTCGTGGACGCCGACGCGTTCCGGAAGTACAGCGAGGGCGCGGTGATCCTCTTCAAGAGGGAGATCCCCGAGGGTCTCCACCCTTGCGACGTGAAGATCGCGGACGGCGACTGGCAGCTCGCCGGCAACTCGGGCTACGCCCTCGTCGTGACCGGCTCGGGCCCCACGATGGAGGACGCCCGCCGCGAGGCCTACAACCGCGTCAAGAACATCATGGTGCCCAACATGTTCTACCGGACCGACATCGGCGAGCGGTGGCACCGGGACGGGGACCTGTTGCAGACGTGGGGGCTGATCTCGTGAGTGGTCGCGGGTCTCCGGCCCGCGCCGCGTTCCTCGCCGACTTCGGGCTCGCCAAGTCGGTGGCCACGGGCTCGAAGCTGACGCGCACGGGACAGGCGCTCGGGACCCCGGCCTACATGTCGCCCGAGCAGGCCCGAGGGGAGATCGCGACGCTCGGGCCGGCGACGGATGCCTGGAGCCTCGGCTGCGTGCTCTACGAGATGGTCGCGGGGCGGCCCCCGTTCGAGGGAGAGACCACGGCCGCCGTCGTGGCCAAGGTGCTCGGCCGGGAGGCCCCGCCCCTCGGCTCGATCGCCGGCGAGACTCCGCGGCACCTCGGGAGGGTCGTGCGCGGCTCGCTCGCGAAACGCCCCGGAGACCGCTACGCCGACGCCGCGGCGCTGCGGGACGACCTCGACCGGCTGCTGCGCGGAGAGCGCCCGCGGGCCCGGCTCCCCGGGGGCAGGCGCCGGCTCGGCGTCGCGGCCCTCGCGGCGGCGGGTGCCCTCGCGTGGGGCGCGTGGGCGGCCTTCGCGGTCCCTGCCGCCCGACCTCCGTCACCCGCCGGGCCCGCCGCGGACCCGGCCGAGTCCCACGCGGCGCGGGGCCGTGCGCTCCGGGACCGCGACCCCCTCGCCGCCGCCGAGGCGTTCGGGCGCGCGGCGGCCCTTCGCCCCTCCGACCGGGCGCTCCTCCTCGAGCGGGCCGATGCCCTGCGGGCCGCCGGACGACTGGAGGCAGCCGAGGATGCCTATGCGGCCCTCATCGCGGCCGACCCTTCGGACGCCTCGGCCCGGTTCGGCCGCGGGGTCGTGCGCTGGATCTCGGGCCAGCTCCGCGCCGCGGGGAAGGGGCCCTACCGGGCGGACCTCGAGTCGGCGCGCGAGCTCGCGGGATGGCGCGGCGCGCTCGCCCGGGCGATCCTCGCCGATTCCGCCCGGCGGCAGGAGGAGGCTCGCCGCCACGCCGGCGAGGCCGGGGACGCCTGGGAGCCGCGCTTGCTCCGGGCCCTTCTGCGGCACCACGGCGCACCCGGGGATCCGGCCGAGCAGGCCGAGGCGATCCGCGACTTCACGGCGGCCATCGAGACCGGTCCGCCGCTCGCCTGGGCCTACGCCGAACGGGGCCACGCGCGCATCATCCTCGGCGACATCGCCGGAGCCCGCGAGGACCTCGACACGGCGGTGCGGCTCGCACCCGACTTCCCCACCGCCCGCCTGAACCGGGGAAACCTCCGATGCGACCACCTCCGGGACCGCGCCGGGGCGATGGAGGACTTCGACGCCTACCTGCGGCTCCGTCCCGGCGAGCCGACGGGCCTCCGGAACCGCGGGATACTCCGCCAGGAACTCGGGGACCCCCGCGGCGCCCTGGAGGACTACGACGCGGCGCTCGCCGCGAGCCCGACCAATCCGCACGCCCTCGTGTCGCGAGGGAAACTCTACTGCGACGACCTGGGGCAGCCGGAGCGGGGGGTGGCGGACTTCACGGCGGCCCTCGCCGCGAGTCCGGACATGGTCCTGGCCTTCTTCAACCGGGCGGTCGCGTACCACAAGCTCGGGGACGTCCCGAGGGCGCACGACGACCTCTCCGAGGCCCTCCGCCTAGACCCGAACTACGCCCTCGCGCGGCTCAACCGGGGGACTCTCCGGATGAACGTCCTCGGCGACGCGGCCGGCGCGCGCGAGGACTTCGAGACCCTCGTGCGGCTCCAGCCGCGGAACGCATTCGGACACAGGAACCTCGGCGTGGTGCTGCACGCCATCGGAGAATGGGGCGCGGCGGCGGAGGCCCTCGAGACTGCGATCCGGCTGGACCCCCAGGACCCGGCGGGGGAGGCGCTCACGCAGCTCGCCGCCGAGTGCCGCCGGAGGGCGGCCGGCGAGGGGACCCCCGGTCGTTAGGGCCTGTCAGGCGCGCGTACTCGGCCGTACACTCCCCGCCCCGTGGCCGCTCTCCCGGAGCTCCCGCGTCCCGTGCTCGACCGGTTCCGCTCGGCCTACGAGGCGCTCGAGGCGGCGCGGACTTGGTACCAGGGCTCGACGGCGCTCCGGTTCGCGGCCGTGGCCGCGGTCGGGTGCGAGGGGACGCCCGCCACGATCGCCTCGGCGATCCGCGCGCGGGCCGAGGAGATCCGGCGGCGCACGGGAGTCTTCGACCACCGGCGCTCGGAGCTGCGCCACGTCGTCGCCGCGCTCCTCGTGCGGCACGGGGACACGCCGGCCGCCTTCCTCGACGAGCACGACCGGGTGAGCGGCTTCTTCCGAGCCGAGAAGCTCCGTCGCGGCGGCGGGTTCGAGAGCGCGGCGATCCTGGTCCTCCGGATCCTGGCGGAGCGGAAACCGCTCCGGCAGGAGGACGTCGCGCGGCTCCGGGCCATCCACGACGAGATGAAGAGGCACCACTGGTGGCTCACGGGCCCCGACGACTATCCGGCCTGCGCGATCCTGACGGCCCTCCCGGACGAGGCGACGGCGATCGGGGCGCGGACCGAGGAGCTGTACCGGGCGCTCGCCGCGGCCGGGTTCTCCAAGGGGAACGCCCTCCAGCTCGCGGCGAACCTCCTCGCGCTCACGAGCCTCTCGGCCGAAGGCGCCGCGGCCCGGGCGGCGGCGCTCTCCGAGCGGTTCCGGGCGGCGGGAGTGAGGATCTGGCAGACCGACTACGACGAGCTGGCGGTGCTCTCCTTCCTCGACCGACCGGCCGAGGAGGTCGCCGCGCGGGTCCTCGCCGGCCGGCGGGAGGCGGAGGACCTCCGCCCGAGCCCGGGCCGGGTCGGCACGTTCAACCTCGGCGCGAGCCTCGCCTTCCTCGACCTCGCGCCCCGGTCGGGAGGGTTCGGGCTCCTCTCCGAGGCGAAGACGCTCCTCGACATGCAGGCGATCGTCGCCTCGCAGCAGGCCGCCGCCGGCGGCGCCGCCTCCGCAGCCGCGGCGAGCGGGTAGCTCACTCCGCCCGCGTCGGCGGGACCGCCCGGGCCGGCTTCGGCGCGCCTTCCGCCCCGAACTCCCGCGCCAGCGCGATCGCCCGCAGCGGGCCGCGCGCCTTCGCCTCGGTCTCGGCGAACTCGCGGGCCGGGTCCGAGTCGGCGACGATCCCGGCCCCCGCCTGCACGTAGGCCGCCCCGTCCCCGGGCAGCACCACCGTCCGGATCGCGAGGCACGTGTCGAGGTTCCCCGTGAAGTCGAGGTACCCGACCGCTCCGGCGTAGGGCCCCCGGCGGACCGGCTCGAGGCCGTCCAGGATCTGCATCGCGCGGACCTTGGGGGCGCCGGTCACGGTCCCGGCCGGGAGCGCGGCCCGGAGCGCGTCCAGGGCCGTCGAGCCGCTCCGGAGCCTCCCAGAGACCTGCGACACGAGGTGCATGACGTCGGAGTAGCGCTCGACGACCATCCGCTCGTCTACGCGCACCGATCCGAACTCGGCGACACGCCCGACGTCGTTCCGGCCGAGGTCCAGCAGCATCACGTGCTCGGCGCGCTCCTTGGGGTCGGCGAGCAGCTCCTCCTCCTGCCGGCGGTCGTCGTCGTCCCGGGCGCCCCTCGGCCGGGTCCCGGCGATCGGCCGTACCAGGACGCGCCCGTCCTCGACGCGGACCATCACCTCGGGGGAGGCCCCCACGAGGTGGAGCCCGCCCGCCCGCAGGAGGAACATGTAGGGGGAAGGGTTCACGGTCCGAAGCGCGCGGTAGAGGGCGAACGGGTCGGGGGCGGGCGAGACCCGGAGCCTGCGCGAGAGCACCGCCTGGAACAGGTCCCCCGCGGCGATGTGCTCGCGGATCCTCCCCACCGCCGCCTCGAAGGCCGCGCGCGGATGGTCGGACGCGACGTCCGAGAGAGGACCGGGCTCGGCGAAGTCCGGGGTGCGGACCAGAGGCGCCTCCCGCAGCCTCTCCGCGAGCGAGTCCGCCGCCGCGCAGGCGGCGTCGTAGGCCGCGCCCACCCCGCCCGCGGCGTCGGTCCGCGCGGTCGCCACCGCCGCGACGGTGCTCCGCCACCGGTCGAAGACGACCACGCGGTCGTAGAGCCCGAACACCGCCCCGGGGAGCCGCAGGGGGTCGGGGGGCGGGTCGGGGAGCGACTCGGTCACCCGCACCGCGTCGTAGCCGAGGAACCCCACGAGCCCGCCCGTGAGCCGCGGCAGACCCGGGAGCCCCCCCATGGCGATCGGACCCGGCGGCCCGGCCGAGGACGGCTCCGGGAGGAAGTGCGGAAGGGTGCGGAAGGGGTCCCCCGCCGGCCTCGGCGCCCCGGGGCCCTCGGCGCGCTCGCCGCGGCCGGGCCCCTCCCACACGTAGGTCGAGACCGGGTCCGCGCCCACGAAGGAGTAGCGCGCGACGTGCTCGCCGCCGACCACGCTCTCGAACAGGAACGCGTGGCGCGCCCCCTCGGCGAGCCGGGCATACGCCGCGACGGGCGTGACGGCGTCCGCGAGGAGCAGCCGGGCGACGGGGACGCGGGAGGAGCGCGAGGCCATCTCGGCGAACCCGCGGCGGTCGGGGAGGTGGACGGGTCGCCCCATCAGGCACCGTGAAAGAACGAATGACCGATTCGCGCGGAGCGCCGGGGGTGCGGCCGCGAGGCGTCGCCGACGAGGCGTACTGGCGGAGAAGTACGCCGACGGAGGCGCAACGAAGCGGACGCGCCCCCGCCGCCCGCGCGAAGAAGCGTCAGTTGTGCTTTCACGGTGCCTCAAGCCCCGGCCGGCCCGCCCGCCTCCGGCGTCGCCGGCTCCTGCGAGGCCGGGGACTCCGGAACGCCCTCGGGAGCCGGCTCCGCCTCCGGGGGGGCGGGCGTCGCCACCGCGCGAGCGGCCGTTGGTGGAACGGCCGGCCGCGTGGCCTCCCCGGGGCGCGCGACCTTCGGGGCGGACGCCCGCGGCAGCGTGAGCCGGGCGACGCAGCCCCCGCCCATGGCCCGCGAGAGGTCGAGCCGCCCCCCGAGCTCCTCGGCGATGCGGTGCGCGACGGCGAGCCCGAACCCGACGCGGCCGGGGCGGGTCGTCGCCCCCGGGTCGAAGAGCCGCCGGCGGATCTCGGCCGGGATCCCCGGGCCCGTGTCCCGGATCCTCACCTCCGCCTTCCTCCAGCCTCCCCCCACGCTCACCTCGATCCGGCCCGGGCGCTCCTCGAGAGCCTCCGCCGCGTTCCGGAGCAGGTGGCCGATCGCGAGCCCGAGGAGCCCGGGGTCCCCCCGCACCCACACCCCGTCGGCGATCACCACCCGCAGGAGGCGGTCCGAGGACTCGATCTCCTGTCGCGAGCGGTGCAGCCACTCGCGGACCAGTCCCCCGAGGTCGAGCACGACGGTCTCGCGGGTGCGGCTGCGGCCCGAGAGGAGCGCGATCGCCCGCAGGAGGTCCGCCACATCGGGGTCGTCCCGCTCGGCGAGCGGGAGCCTCGCGGCGAGCCGGTCGGCCACCTCGGCGGCGACCGAGGCCGCGGCGTTCCGCCTTCGCTGGTCCTCGGCGAACCGGCGGAGCTTCCTCTCCCAGCGGCCGGCGCGCCGGAGCGCGGCGAGGAGGAGGAGGGTCCCGAGGAGCGTGCCGGTGCCCGCGACCGCGGCCAGGTCGCGCGAGAGGACCTCGATCTCGGCCGAAGGGCGGGCCGGCCCGTGGAACAGGATCCGGCCGACCGACCGCCCGTCCGGGGCGCGGACGACCGAGGAAACGCAGAGGCGGCGCCCCCCGTCGGGCGACTCGTGCACCCGGGCGTGGCCGACGCCGGGCTCGTCCGCCTCGAGACAAGGGTGGGGAGACTCTCCCCCCGGGCCGCCGACCGGATGCCCGCTCCCGTCCGCGAGCAGGGTCTCGACACCCGCACGGACATGGAGCCCCGCGAGGAGCCGGGCGTCGGCCGGGTCCGGTTCGACCGGCTTCGCCGGATCCGCCGCGGCCCGGTCGGCGAGGGACCGCTCCACCTGCGCGGCCAGGAGGCGCGCCATGTCGGCCGCCCCCGAAAGGTCGCGCGCCTCGATCGCCGACGCGCCGAGCCGCGCCGCGGCGATTGCCGCGAGCGCCGCGACACCCCCGAGGCTCAGGAGCACGGCGAGGCTCGCCACCGCCCAGCCCGCCATCCGGAGCGGGAGAGCAGGGGGGTGGGGAGTGAGGAGGCTCCGTCCGGCCATGGGGTTGCGGGTTCCGAGTGTATCCGAATCGGACGTTCCTTGACTTCCCTGGAGGCTCCCCGATAATAGCGGGTCTGTCGCGCCCCGGCCGGGGCGCCGCTCCCAGCGGATCACAAGACGAGACGGGAGGTCGGCCGCCGGGAGGGGCCGGCCCGGAAGGTTCCCGAACCGCCCCGGGGCGCGGCGGCGAGGGAACCATGAACGGCGAGCTCCTGCGGCTGATAGACGCGATCCACCGGGACAAGGACATTGACCGGGAGCTCATCTTCCAGGGCCTCGAGTCCGCCCTCACCATGGCCGCCCGCAAGCGCCTCGGGACGAACGAGGCGGTCGTCATCGAGATTGACCGGGACACCGGCGACATCCTGGCCCAGGGCGAGGCGCGGGACATTGACCTCGGGTTCCTCGGGCGGATCGCCGCCCAGACCGCCAAGCAGGTGATCCTGCAGAAGATCCGGGAGGCCGAGCGCGACGTCATCTACGCGGAGTACGAGGGCAAGAAGCACGACCTGGCGGCGGGGACCGTCTCGCGCTTCGAGGGCCCGAACGTCCTCGTGAACCTCGGCAAGACCGAGGGGATCCTGCCCCGCCGGGAGCAGGTGCCCGACGAGATCTACAACGTCGGGGACAGGGTCCGCTGCTACGTCCTGGACGTCAAGAAGGTCGGCCAGCGGGTGAAGATCATCCTGTCGCGGGCCCACCCGGACTTCATCCGCCGGCTCTTCGAGCTCGAGGTGCCCGAAGTCGCCGAGAAGATCATCGAGATCAAGGGGCTCGTCCGCGAGGCGGGCTACCGGACGAAGATCGCCGTGGCCTCGATAGACTCCCGGGTGGACTGCGTCGGGGCGTGCGTCGGCGTGCGCGGGTCCCGGATCCGGACCGTCATCGAGGAGCTGGGCGGCGAGAAGATCGACATCATCCGCTGGAGCGACTCCTCGGAAGTGCTCCTGATGCACGCCCTCAAGCCGGCCACGATCAACCAGATCGTGCTCGACGAGAGGGTCGGCAAGGCCCGGGTCATCGTCGAGGAGGACCAGCTCTCGCTCGCGATCGGCCGCCGGGGCCAGAACGTGCGGCTCGCCTCCCGGCTCTCGGGGTGGGAGATAGACATCATGTCGCCCGACGAGTACGTCGAGCGGCAGAAGCTCGCCCTCAAGAACTTCGAGGAAGTGCTGGAGCTCTCCCCCGGCATGGCGGAGCTTCTCCTCAAGGCCGGCTACATGACGCTCCGGGAGATCGCGCAGGCGGGCCCCGAAGCCCTCGAGGAGGTCGAGGGGTTCGCCGACAAGGCTACCGGGATCGTGGCGGAGCTCGAGGAGACGGACCTCGCGTTCGAGGACGAGGCGATCCGCGCGATCGGTCGCGGGCGCGCCGAGCGGGCAGCCGCCGCCGCGGCCGCGGCGGAGGAGAAGGCGGCGGCCGCGGCCGCCGC
>JAKEIC010000089.1 GCA_022614695.1 Planctomycetales bacterium
GCTCCGCCCGGACCTTCGCGGCGGTCTCCTCGGCAGCGTCGCGCCGGCCCGCGACCTCCCCCCGCCTTCCGAGAGCCTTCTCGAGCGCCTGGGTCGTGGTCGTCGCGTCGGAGGCGGCCCGGTCCCGCGCGTTCCGCGCGTCCGACGCCTCCCGCTCGCCCTCGAAGAGGGCCGCCGTCGCCGACTCGACCGCGGTCCGCGTCGAGTCCCGCGCCGCCCGGGCCGCCGCGGCGGTCGCCTCGGCGGCCGCCACGGCCCCGGCGGCCTCCGTCTCGGCCACCCTTGCCTCGGCGAGCCTCGCCCGCGCCCCCTCGCCCTCCCGGCAGAGCCTCTCGGCCGCGTCCCGGGCCTCCGCGGCGCGGGCGAGGAGCTGGTCCTCCCGCCGTCGCGAGTCCTCGGCGAGCTGGCGGTTCGCCTCGATCCGCTTCCCGCTCGCGGCGATCTCCGACGCGGCCCGCTCCACGCGCCCCTGGGCCTCCTGGAGCCGGCGGGTCAGCTCGAGGAGGGCCTCGTCCTCGCGCGCGACGGCGGTCTGGCGCTGCGAGTCGGCCGCGAGCGCCCGCGCCTTCTCCTCGGTGAGGAGCGCCAGCCGCCCCGAGACGTCCGCCGACTCGGCGTGGAGCTTGTGGAAGCGGTGGAGGGCCTGCGAGACGCGGAGGTCCCTCTGCCGGGCGGTCAGCTCGGTGTAGCGCTTCGCCCGGGCGGCCTGCCGCTGGACGGTCCCGAGCTGCTTCGTCAGCTCCTGGACGAGGTCGGTGAGGCGCGCGAGGTTCTGGTCCACCCGCTCGAGCCGGCGGCCCGCCTCGGCCGCCTTCCACTTGTACCGGCTGATCCCGGCCGCCTCCTCGAAGATGTGGCGCCGCTCCTGCGAGTTGGCCGTCAGCAGGGCGTCTATGCGCCCCTGCTCGATGATCGAGTAGGCGACGACGCCGACGCCGGTGTCCATGAACAGCTCCCGGATGTCCCGGAGCCGGCACGCGCTCTTGTTCATCTCGTACTCGGAGTCGCCGGTCCGGTAGAGACGCCGCGTCACCATGACCTCGTCGTAGTCCACGCCCAGGGTCGAGCCCACGTCGCCGAAGATGAGGGAGACCTCGGAGAACCCGAGGGGCTTGCGGTTCCCGGACCCGTTGAAGATCACGTCGAGCATCTCGCCGCCCCGGAGGCTCTTGGCGGACTGCTCCCCGAGCACCCACTTGAGGGAGTCGAGGACGTTGCTCTTCCCGCACCCGTTCGGGCCGACGATCGCGGTCACTCCGCGCCCGAACTCGAACTGAGTGCGCTCCCCGAACGACTTGAACCCGAACAGGTTCAAGGACTTCAGGTACACGAAGCCCCCCTCTCGGCGAGACGCCGAACCAGGAGTTTATCGGTTCGCAGGGGCCCCTTCTTGACTCTCCCGCACCTCCAGCTCCGCCCGCAGCGCGCCCGCCGTCCTCGCCTGGGAGAGCCCCGATGCGAGGCCCCGGAGAGTCACTCCGGCGCGCGCGGCGACCGGGAGCACCTCGGCGAGCCGGTTCCCGGTTACGACCCGCACGGGGTCACCACCGGGGCCGGGGAACTCGACGAGCGCCCGGCGCACGGGTCTCCCCTGCCACGCAGGGACACCGACGATGCGGACGCCGTCCACGCGCAGGTTCACGAGCCCGAGGTAGGGGTCGGGGCCGAGGACCTCCACCCGCCCCCCGGGGATGTCCACGACGACCCGGCCCGGGTCGCCGACGCGCATCCGGAGCCGGCCGGCGAGGAGGGCGGCGGGGTCCGGGGGGGGAGACCCGGGGGGGAGAGTCACCGAGACCACCGTCCGTCCCGCGTCCGACCCGACGCGCGCCTCGGAGCCCGGGACGGCAGCCCGGAGGGCCTCGGCGGCGGCCTCGGCGAGCCCCCGCACGTCGCGCTCGACGGCGAAGTCGAGCCGGCGCGGGTCGGGGCGCGCCCGGACGGCGAAGCCCCGGACCCGGCCCCGGCGGGGATCGGGAGGGTTGCCCTCGGCCGGGGGCGCGGGCTCCACGTCGCCGAAGGCGGTCCCGAGCACCTCCTCGGCCCCGCCGGCCCGCAGCGGGGTCCGCAGGAGCCGGCCCCCGCCGAGGGACCGGGCGTTCCCGGCCGTCCGGACCGCCGGGGGGGGCGGCTCGCCCGAGATCGGGAGCAGGGCCTCGACCACGACGAGGGCTGCCGTCCCCTCGCGGGCCAGCGCCTCCTCCTCCGCGAGACCGCCCCCGGCCGCGCGCTGGGCGACGAAGTCGAGCAGCTCGAGCATGGCCTCCCCCGTGTCCCCCGTCTCCGGGAGCCCCACGACGATCCCCGCCCCCGAGATCGGCCGCGGCTCCGGCGGGAGGAACCGGAGGGCGTCCGAGAGCCGCGCCTCGATCTCGGCGCGCTCGACGACGCGCCAGGCCGCGGGACCGGGATAGAGCGCCTCTGCCTGCTCCGGGAGGACCTCGCGGACCGCGGGGCTGGAGCAGGCGGCGAGGAGGAGGGGAAAGAAGAAGTGAGCCGGCGGTCCCACGCGTGACCCTCCCCCGCGGCCCGCGAACCGCGTTCCTACGCGAAGCGTAGGAACGCCACCTGCGTGTTCTCGTGCACCTCCGAGACCAGGTCGTAGACGAGCCCGGGGTCGGGCTTCGCCGGCAGGCCCGCGATCGTGACCCGGGGCTCGACGAGGGCGTGGAGGCTCGCCCGGCGCCGGATCGCGCCGAGGAGCGCCGTCGGATCGGTCCCCTCGAGGACGAGTCCTTGTCCGTAGGGCTCGGCGGGGGCGGCGCCGGGGAACCGCTCGGCGTCGAGCGAGCGCAGCCGCGCGCGCACGGCCGGAGGGACCTCGTCCAGGAACTCCAGCCCGAACCCCTGTTGCCGGGCCTCCTCGGCCGCGCGGTAGTGGACGAACGCGGCGACGCGCGCCTCGGTCCGGATCCACGCGTCCTCCCGCCGGGCGGGCCCGCAGAGGAGCGTCACGGCCTCCGCGAGCCCAGCGACGCCGAGGAGGACGTGGCTCCGGTCGAGGTCCAGGAGCGGCCGGCCGTCGCCCGAGTCCTCCAGCGCCGCCGCGAGGGGGGAGGCCGGTCCGGAGGCCATCCTCTTGAGGAAGGCCCTCCGCTCGCGGGCGGCGCCGAGCGCCAGCGCAACGGCCCTCTCGACCTCGCCGAGGAACCCGTCCAGGTTCATCCGGCCCCCCTCGAGGGCCGCGCGCGGCAGGTTCAAGGTGACCGCCTGGAGCACGGTCACCCTCGGGCCCCCCGGGGCGCGGAGCGCAGCCGCCTCCCGCACGCGAGATAGAGTCCGGTCGCGGAGGCTCCAGCCCCCGCCCTCGCGCGCGAAGGCGAACGCCACGGGCGGCCCCCCGCGCGCGACGCGGGCGACGCTCCGGAGAGCGGCCCGCAGGGGCTCGCTCCGGAAGGTCGCCTCGTCCACGTGGAAGGTGAGCCGCGGGAGGCCCCGAGCGAGCGGCCCCTCCGCGTGGCGCGCGTAGGTCTCCGCGAGCGCGGCCGTGACGGCCGCCTCTCTCGGGGCCCCGGGCTCGCCCGCGGGCGGGGCGAGGTTCACCGACAGCTCGGGCCCCGCGCGAGGCGGGACGCCCGCGACGCCCGCGAGC
>JAKEIC010000090.1 GCA_022614695.1 Planctomycetales bacterium
CCCTGCGTCCGCGGCCGCGGGTCACCGGCCGCGTCCTCCGGGGAGGCCTCCGCTCGGACGGAGGGGGGCTCGGGCAGGCGGGCCATCGTCCTCGAGGGGCGGGAAGTGCCGCCCGGTTCCGCCGTCGCGCAGCCCGCCGCCGTCGCGAGCGCCACCGCCGTCGCCGTCCCGAACCCTCTCACGCCTCCCTCCTCCGGGGATCCAACGGGATGCTAGGAGATGGGCGTGAGGGTCGCAACGGGATCCTCCGCGCATTGACCCGCCCCGACCGGGGCCTAAACTCTCCGCTCCGCATGATCATCGTCCTCAAGCCCGGCGCGTCGAAGGAGGACGTGGATCGCCTCCTCGAGAGGATCCACGGCCTCGGATACCGGACCCACCTGTCGCGGGGCGAGCAGCGCACAATCGTCGGGATCATCGGGGACGAGGACAAGGCCCGCTCGGAACCCTTCGAGGCGTTCCCCGGGGTCGAGCGGGTCCTGCCCATCCTCACCCCGTACAAGCTCGCGAGCCGCGAGGCGCACGCGGGCGACACCGTGGTCGTCGCGGGCCCCGCCCGGTTCGGCGGGGGGGAGGTCTCCATCATCGGGGGCCCGTGTGCGGTCGAGGGGCGGGAGATGCTCTTCCGGATCGCCGGTCCCGTGAAGGAGGCCGGCGCCGTGGTGCTCCGCGGCGGCGCCTTCAAGCCGCGCACCTCGCCCTACACGTTCCAGGGCCTCGGAGAGGAGGGACTCCGCTACCTCCGCGAGTGCGGCGACGCCCTCGGGCTCCCGGTGGTCACCGAGGTGATGGACACGCGCCAGGTCGGGCTCGTCGAGCGCTACGCCGACCTGCTCCAGATCGGCGCCCGCAACATGCAGAACTTCCCGCTCCTTTCCGAGGTGGGCGAGTCGCGGAAACCGGTGATCCTCAAGCGCGGCCTCTCGGCCACCGTGAAGGAGTTCCTCCAGTCGGCCGAGTACATCCTGGCGCGCGGGAACCCGAACGTGATCCTCTGCGAGCGCGGGGTCCGGAGCTTCGAGGACTCGGTCCGGAACCTCTTCGACGTCTCGGCGATCCCGAACCTGAAGAAGGCCTCGCACCTCCCCGTGATCGCCGATCCCTCCCACGCGACGGGCCGGGCCGACCTCGTGGTCCCGGTCGCGCGTGCGGCGATCGCGGCGGGGGCCGACGGCCTCCTCGTGGACGTCCACGACGACCCGGCGAAGGCGCTGGTGGACGGGCCGCAGGCGCTGCTCCCGGCCGCCTTCGCGGCGCTTTGCGAGGACGCGCGCCGGATCGCCGAGGTCCTCGGCCGGACCGTGGTCGGGCCCGTGGGGTCCGTGGGACCCGTGGGAGCCCGGGTCTAGTGGCGCGCCCCCTCATCGCGGGGAACTGGAAGATGAACCTCCGGCTCTCCGAGGCGATCTCGCTCGCGGAGGCCGTCCGGCGCGAGGCGGAGAAGGCCGACGGCCCCGACCTGCTCCTCTGCCCCCCCTTCCCCTTCCTCGCGGCGGTCGGCGAGGCCCTGCGCGGCTCGCGCGTCGCGCTCGGGGCGCAGACCCTTCACCCCGAGCCGAAGGGGGCCTACACGGGAGAGGTGGCGGGCGAGATGCTCGCCGAGGTGGGCTGCCGGTTCGCGATCGTCGGCCATTCGGAGCGCCGCCAGCACTTCCGGGAGGACAACGCCGCGGTCGCCGCGCGCGTGCGGGCCGCCCACCGGGCCCGGCTCGCCGCGCTCGTCTGCGTGGGGGAGACTCTCCCCGAGCGGGAGGAGGGGCGCACGCTCGAGGTCGTGGAGAGGCAGGCGGGGGCGGCCCTCGAGGCCCATCCATCCGACGTCGCCTCGGTCACGGTCGCCTACGAGCCGGTCTGGGCGATCGGCACGGGGCGCATCGCGACGGTCGAGCAGGCGGCCGAGGCGCACCAGGCCATCCGCCGCCTCGTCCGGGAGACCCGCCCCTCGGCCCGCGACGTCCGCGTGCTCTACGGGGGCTCGGTCACGCCGGACACGGCCCCGGCGCTCCTCGCCCACCCCGAGGTGGACGGGGCGCTCGTGGGGGGAGCCAGCTTGAAGGCCGACTCGTTCCTGGCCATCGTGAGGGCGGTGCCGAAGGCCCGTCTCGGGAGGTCCGCATGAGAGCGCTCTTCCTCGTCCTCTACGTGTTCGTGTGCGTCTTCCTCATCCTCGTGGTCCTCCTTCGGCGGGGCGAGGGCGGCGGCGCGATGGGCGGCGTCTTCGGCGGGTTCGGGGCCGAGTCCCCCTTCGGCGTGAAGACCGTCCAGACTCTCGACCGGATCATCGCCTGGACCTTCGGGATCCTGGTGCTCCTCGCGCTCGCGATCGCCACCGTGGACCGGTGGGCGGCGGGGTAGGGCGGGCCGGTATCCCTGCGTCGGCTCTACGCCCCCCACCCTCCGGACGAGGGTTCACCAGCGCATGAGTGCGTCTTGGAGCGCTCCGAAGCCGACCGGGAAGTTGCTGCGGAGCAACGGTAGGGTCCTCGCGACCCTACTGGATTCGCGGACGGCAAGAGTCGTCTCGAGGTTCGGCGAAGGATGCGCGGCACCGTAGGTGCGCTTCTTGAGTTCGGGCCTGGAGTATGGCTCGGACCCTGAGCGCTGGCCGTTCACCCAGGCTGCCTCGTTCACGCGGGGGTCGGCTCCGCAGAGGTACCACGCTTCGATCGCAGGCACCGCGATGCCGATCGCGACTCGGAGCGCGCCTCGCCCGGGGACCATGGCGAGCTGCCCTCGAACGCGTCCTTCGATCTCCTCGAGCTGACACAGCCGGCATCGAGGACCCGAGGCACACGGCGTCCCGGTCCCGTGCTGATGCACCGGCGACCCGTTGGAGTCCACGACGACGACGAGGCCTTCGGCGTCCGTCTGATACCAGAGATGCTTCATGACCGGAGCCAGAATCGCTCGCACGGACGGCCACCCCCTATCCTCGAGACGAGTTCGCGCGACTCTCGTTGTTGGTCGGCCGAGCACCGACTCGGTCAGGACTCGAATCGCCCCCTCGTCGGCGGGTGATTCACCGAGGATAGCGACCCTCACGGCTGAGCCGGAACGCCGCCGAGGATCCCGCTGTACCAGACCTCGCCCAGGTGCGCGTCTTCCAGGAGGTCTTTCAGGTCCTTCCGGTTCGTGAGCGGCTCGAATGTCGCCTCGAGGCCGCGCTTCTCGGCAATGACGATTTCCTCTGGATGGTCCTTGTAGAGGTCGAGCATGAAGGGCGAGTGGGTCGTTGCGATGACCTGGACGGGTTCTCGCGACTCGCCATGGTCCCTGGGATACGCGAGCCGGTACATGGCGTCTCGGACATCGCGGAGGAGCCGAGGATGGAGACCGCGATCCGGCTCCTCGATCGCCACGAGCTCGGGGGGGTCGCGAAGATACGCGAGGGTGAGCATCCCGATGGCGAGGAGAGTCCCCTGGGACAACTCGGAAGCGGGCACCGGATGGTGACCATCCCGGGTGCGCAGCAGGAATGCCTTCTGGCCCGCCGCGGGCGTTGTGAACACGATGCGGTCGAACTCGGGGAGCCATCGCGCGACTTCGGCATTGAGCGCATCGAATCTCTCCCGGTCCTCGTCGCGGAGACACTCCATGACGCCAGCGAGGAATAACCCATTCCCTTGGAGCTCTATGTGGGGCTGCATGGTGACCGGCACCGCCAGACACTGCGGATCCAGGGAGAACACCCGAATCCGCGTCCGCGCGATGTCCAGGAGTGACGCGTCACCGACTTGCTTCAGGACACGGAAGCTCTGATGCGGTGCCAATTCCCATCTCGAGCCTTCGTACGGGGGCCCCCAGTCGACGGTAACCGTCGAGTCGCCGGAGGATCCCGCAGAGGAGATGTGCCGGGGATCCAGCTCGCGGCGAGCCGCGATGGCCTCGAGTGCCTGCAGTACGGTGGTCTTGCCGCTCCCGTTCGGTCCGACGAGGAGGGTGAACTGGCCGAGTGTCAGGCTTGCGTGACGAAGCGCCTTGATGTTCTGAAACTCAATGCGGCGGATCAGTAGCCGATCTCCCATGACGTCATTCTACGTCGTGAGCGTCTGGATGGTCCAGCGTACCCCGCCGTCATGGTAGGGCAGCCGCCTGAACGTATCATGAGCACCATGCCTCGCAGCATGACCGGCTTCGGGCGCGCCGAGAGCCGGGGGGCCCGGGAGCGGTGCGAGGTCGAGGTCCGGAGCGTCAACGGGAAGGGGCTCTCGGTCGCCTGGCGCGCGCCGGAGGCGCTCGTGGGGGGAGCGGTGGAGGCCGAGAAGCTCGTGCGGGACGCGATCTCGCGGGGCTCGGTCACGGTCTCGGTCCGGTTCGAGTCGGAGGAGATCCGGCCGGACTATCGCGTGGACGAGGGGCTGCTCGCGCGGTACCGGGACGCCTTCCGCCGCGCGGGGCGCCGGCTCGGGCTCGCCGGCGAGGTCCCGCTGGCCGCGCTGGTCGCGCTGCCGGGGGTCGTGCGCGCGCCCGAGGGGCCCCCCGCGGTCGGCGCCGCGGCGTGGAGCCGGGTGCGTCGGACGGTCGGGAAGGCGCTCGCGGCCCACGCCCGCGCCCGCGCCCGCGAGG
>JAKEIC010000091.1 GCA_022614695.1 Planctomycetales bacterium
CGGGGTGTAGCTCAGCTTGGCTAGAGCGCTTGGTTCGGGACCAAGAGGCCGCTGGTTCGAATCCAGTCACCCCGATCAGGGCATCCGCACGACCCGCGCCTCCGAGGGGACGCCGCTCGACGTCGCGCGCAACAGGTAGAACCCGGGCGGGAGCGACCCGGACGACGGGGGCGTGAAGTCGAGGGAGGTCCCCGAGGCGAAGGCGCGCGCGGGGAGGGCGAGGAGGGGCCCGCCGGTCCCCCCCGACGACGAGATCCCGCCCAGGGGCCCGGCGAGGGCCAGGATGGGAGCGTCGCACGCGGAGGCGCGCGCCGTGCCCGCACCTCCCTCGGTCGCGCCGACGAGCCGGACTCCGCCGAGGGCGTTGGTCGCGCCGGCGGCGAGCGTCGCGGGGTACGACGTCGAGCCCCCCACGGAGGCGATCCGGGGACGCCACGCGTCGGAGAACCCGCGCCCCTCGTCGAGGAGCGAAGCGGGCGAGACGGTCCCGCCGGTCACCATCCCGGTCACGAGCACGTCCCCGTCGGCGAGTGGCACCGCGGTCCCGTCGGACGTCGCCGCCGGGAGGCTCGGCCCCGCGGCCCACGTCCCCGTGGCGGGGTCGTAGATCTCGGTGCCGGAGAGCGGTCCGAAGGCATCGCGCCCCCCGGCCACGAACACGCGTCCGTCGGGGAGGAGCGCCGCTCCGTGGCCCTCGCGCGCGGTCGCGAGGGCCCCCGTCGTGGACCAGATCCCCGTCGCCGGCACATAGAGCTCGCAGGAGGAGAGCGCGCCACCGTTGTCCCCCCCCGCGACCAGGACGAGGCCGGTCGCGAGTCGCGTGGCCGAGTGGCGGCGGCGAGGCGTCGAGAGCGCCCCCGTCGCCGTCCAGGCGTTGGTGGACGGGTCGTAGATCTCGGCGGAGATGAACGTGCCCGCCCCGGCATCGTCCCCGGCCATGAGCACCCTCCCGTCCGAGAGGAGGGTCGCCGTGGCGCCGGCGCGGCCCTGCTGGAGCGACCCCCCGCTCGTCCAGGTGGCGAGGGTCGCATCGTAGAGCTCGGCCGCGACCGGATAGGCCGTCGTCCCTCCCACCGAGATCCCCCCCGCCACGAGCGTCCTCCCGCTGCGGAGGAGGGTGGCCGTGTGCCGGTGGCGGGCGATGGTCGGCGAGGCGGCCGCGGTCCAGCTCCCCGGGCCCGGGAGGTAGAGGAGCGCCGTCCCGCCGAGCGTCGTCCCGCCGCTCGCGCCGCCCACGGCCAGCACACGCCCGTCGGGCAGCAGCGTGCCCGTCGCCTCGCTCCGGGCGGAGGGGAGGGCGCCGGTGGACGTCCACGTCCCGGCCGCGGGATCGTAGAGTTCCGCGCTGGCGACGTCCCCGGATCCTGTCTGCCCGCCCGCGACGAGGACCCTTCCGTCCGGGAGCGGGGAGACCGCCGCGAGGCTCCGCGCCGTCCCGGGCGGCGCCGCGGCCCGCGCGGTCGGCCCCCGGAGGTCGAGCCGCTCGACGCTCGCGAGGCTCGAGGACCCCGTCGAGCCCCCGATCGCGAGGAGGCTCCCGTCGGGGAGGAGCGCGGCGGCGTGCTCGAGGCGCGCGGTGGCGAGGGCTCCGCCGTAGGTCCAGGCGCCGGCCCCGGGGTCGTAGATCTCGGCGGTCGGGTCGGCGGTGGGCACCCCGCCCGCGAGGACGAGGACGCGCCCGTTCGGGAGCCCCGTCGCCGTGTGCCGGGAGCGGGCCGTCGCGAGCGAGCCCGCCGGCCCCCAGGTCCCCGTCGCCGGGTCCCAGACTTCGGCCGAGGCGAGTAGCCCCGACGCGCCCGAGCCTCCCGCCACGAGGACGCGTCCCCCGGGGAGGAGGGCGGCTGCGTGCGAGGAGCGGGCCGACGCGAGGGAAGCCGTCGCCGTCCAGGTCCCCGCGGCGGGATCGTAGAGCTCCGCGCTCGCGAGAGGGGAGCCGGCGGATCCCCCGGCCAGCAGGACCCTCCCGTCGGGGAGCCGCGTCGCCGTCGAGGCCGACCGGGCCGTCCCCGGCGCTCCGGTCGCCGTCCACGTGCCTGCCGCGGGGTCGTAGAGCTCCGCCCCCGTAGCGCCTCCCCCGGCGACGAGCACCCGCCCGTCCAGGAGCCGCGCCGCGACGTGCGCCGTCCGTGCGCTCCCGAGGGCTCCGGTCGCGGTCCAGGAACCCGCGGCTGGGCTGTAGACCTCGCACGTCGTCAGGGCGGCCGACCCGGTGTACCCGCCGGCGGCGAGGAGCCGCCCGTCCGCGAGGAGGGTCGCCGTGTGGTCGTAGCGTCCCGTGATGAGCGCTCCCGTCCCGGTCCAGGTGCCCGTCGCGGGGTCGTAGATCTCGGTGCTCGCGTCCCCCGCGAGGGCGGAGACCCCTCCCGTGACCAGGAGGCGCCCGTCGGCGAGGAGCGTGGCCGTGGCGAGCCGCCGGGCCCCGGAGAGCCCCGCCACGGCCGTCCAGTTGGGGGGCGGCTCGGAGGGCGTCGTCGCGGTGAGGACCACGGAGTTGCCGTCCGTGTTGCCCGCCGCGTCGCGCGCCCGGACGAGGAAGGAGAACGTTGTCCCGCCGCGCAGGCCTCCCGCGAGGAACCGGACGGCCCCCGGGGCCGTGAGGAGGGGCGCGGGGAGCGCCGCCAGGACGAGCCCCGGGTTCCCCGGGTAGACCGCATAGACGACCTGCGCCGAGGGCGTCGCGTTGTCGGTGGCGGCGGTCCATCGGAGTTCGACCGCGTAGGGAGAGACCGCCGTGGCCGAGGACAACCCCGTGAACGTCGGCGGGACCGTGTCGGCCGCCGGCCCGCCCGGGACCGGAGGGGGCGAGATCTTCCGCCCCCGGGGGCATCCGGTCCCCGCGATGAGGACGAGGACGGCCACCCCGAGAAGGCGCACAGCGAACCCCATACGGCCCCCCGCCCGGGCCCCGGAGGGGAAAGAGGGAACCCCGACGGCGATCTCATCATAATGCCTCGCGTGGCGCGCGGGGGCCTGAGGTTGCCCGACGCGGTCGCCGTCGTGCTGGAGCGCGGCGGCCGCTATCTGCTCATCCGGCGGGCGGGCGATCCCTTCCGGGGCTGGTGGTCCCCGGTCACCGGCGGCGTCGAGGCGGGCGAGACCCTGGTCGAGGCGGCGGTCCGCGAGGCTCGCGAGGAGGTGGGGCTCCGGATCGCCCCCGGGGACGAGATCCTCGCCTGCCCCACCGCCGACGGGACGCACCTCCTGCACTTCCTCCGCGCTCGCCTGGTCTCGGGTCGTGTCCGACCCTCGGCCGAGGAGGTCGCGGAGTGGGGCTGGTTCACCCTCGCGGAGGCGCGGCGGCTCGAGCCGTTCTTCGAGGCGGACCGGGCGCTCTACGAACGGCTCGCTACTTCCGGGCCCGGGCGGCGGGCCTGGCGGCGGGGCGCCGCGCGGGCTTCTTCCCCGCGGGGGCCGCGGCGCCGTCCTTCCCGTCCGTAAAGGCGGCATTCGGGTCGAGGATCTGGAAGTTCGGGAAGGGCCCCTCGCACTCGGGGAGTCGGGCGAGAGTCGCCGCGGGCTTGGCGGAGATGAGCGCCATGGCGTTCCAGATCCTCTGGACCTCGGGATCGCGGTGCGCGCGCTCGACGGCGACCGGGCTCTTCCATTCGAACACCTCGACGAAGACTCCCGGCGTGGAGGCGCTGCGGCCGAGGACGGGCCGGCGCGCCGTCACGAGCCCCCGCCTCGAGAGGACCGGCCAGTGGGCCCGGATGAGGGAGACGAATTCCTTCTCTTTCCCGGGGAGGGCGTGGTAGGTGGCGAGCGCGAGCAGGGGACGATCGGCCATGGGGCGCCGTTGCGCGTCTCCGCGCGGGACGGCCGGGAACGCGAATTCTACCCCGCCGCCGCCGCCGGATCAAAGCGGCCGGCGCCCCCAAGGATTACAATCCGGTTCCCGCCTTGGCGGTCCCGGCCGTCCCGGAGGAACCGCATCCGCCTCCCGCGCACCGTCGGACAGGTCCTGGTCCTCCTCGCCGGGCTCGGTGTCCTGCGGGCGCCGCCCGACGCGCTCGCGGGCAACCCCGAGGACGAGGAGGAGGATTCCCTCGACCCGGACGGCTCCGAGGAGAAGAAGCCGCGGAATGCCTGGTCCTGGGAGGGGACCCCCTTCGCCGGTGCCCCGGAGGTCATCTACGGTCGCGGGGCGATGTGGTACTCGTCGCTCACGGCGCGGGTCCGGTTCGACGACAAGACGATCGTCGGGAGCGAGGTGGATCTCGAGCGGGACCTCGGCGTGGACACGGACCGGGAGGTCTTCGCCCTCGACGTGAGACTCGGCCGCTACGTGTGGCTCCTGGCGGGGGCCTTCGACGTCCACTACCGGGGCGAGGCCGACCTCCCCGTGAGCGTCACGTTCGCCGGGGTCACCTACGCGGCGACCGAGCACATCGTCTCGCGGTTCCGGATCGCCGTCGTGGACGCGGGTCTCGCCGCCGTGCCGCTCGACCTCCCCTACGGGCTCCTGGGCGCGATCGTCGGCGGGACCTACTTCTACGCGAACGGTGAGATCACGTCGTCGAGCCTCGGGACGGCCGAGGACGACGCCTCGGCCGCCGTCGTCTGGGCCGGCGGCGTGGGCGAGATCCGGATCACGCGCCACGTCGCGATCTACGCCCTCGCCCGCGGCGCGTCCGGCTCGTCGAAGACCTACGACCTGAAGCGCGGCCGCTTCTTCGAGTGGCGCGCGGGGCTCCAGGTGGTCCCGTTCCCGTACCTCCGGCTGGGGATCGAGTGGCGCTCGATCGAGGGCGGCGCGAAGTTCCAGAAGCCCGTGCAGCCCGCCGGCATCGAGACCCAGGACGTGGAGATCGGCTTCCGGGGCCCGATGTTCACGGCGACGGTCGGCTTCTAGCGGCCCCCCGGATCCTGGCCCGTCCCGCCCGCCGCCGGCGTCAACCCCGGCCCGCCGCGACCTCCGGCGAGGGAGCGGGCGACCTCGACCACCTCGTCCCCCGCCGCCGGGAACCTCTGCGTCCAGCCTTCCAGCTCCGCGCGGACGCGGTCGTCCCAGCCGAGCTTCGCGTAGAGGTCGAGGCGGGTCCGCCGGAGAGCGCGGTCGTCGGGGCGGGCCTCGAGGAGGTCCGTCGCGAGAGCCAGGGCGTCCAAGACCTTGCCATCGGCGAGCAGGAGGCGGAGCTTCCCCTCGCGGCGGTGCGGGGCGTCGGGGGCGAGGAGCCCCCCCGCGTGCCAGGACTTCCACGCCGCGGCGAGGTCGCCCCGGAGCCTCTCGAGGTCGGCCCGCGCGCCGAGCGCCCAGGCGATGTCGGCTCTCCGGTCCGGAGCGAGTTCCCCGCCGTCGTGCTTCACGCGCTTCTCGAGGATGGCGCCGACCTCCTCGCGGTCGCGGCCGTCCGTCGCCAGCGCCACCTCGACCGAGAGCCGCTCACGCTCGGGCTCCGCGACCCCGGCCGCCGCGGCGCGGGCGAGGAGGTCCCGGAGGCGGCCCGTCTCCCCGGCGGTGGCGCGCCGGTCCCGCGCGAGGCGTTCGGCCTCCGCGCGGACGGCGGCGGCGAGCGGCTCGCGAACCGGGTCGGCCGGCGGGGGCGCCGCCGTCTCGACCTCCAGGCGCGACTCGAGGAGCACGAGATCCCGGCGCGCGTCGCGCACGGTGGCGGTCCCCCGGAACCGCGCGCCCGCCGGCAGGTCCGGGAGCGCGAGGAGGACGACCCGCCTCTCCCCCCGGGGCAGCCGCAGCGGGTCCGGGAGCCGGTCCGCCGACGGGTCCACGGCCGCGACATCGGGCAGGGCGCGGAGGGCCTTCGAGTCCATCGGGCGCAGCACGACCGGCGAGAGGACCCCGGCCGCCGCGGCCGAGTCGAGCCTCGATCGCCCGCGCGACGTGAGCGTGAGAAGGAGCCGGTAGCGGCCGGCTCGCGGCGGGGCGAAGTCGAAGGACCCGGACCAGAAGTGGCCGGTCCCCACCCGCCGGCCGTTCCCGTCGTGCGCCTCCCAGGTCGCGTCGTCCAGGAAGTCGGAGAAACGGGGATCGGAGCCCACGTCCACCGTCACGGAGCGTCCCTCCGGGCACTCGATCTCCGCCCTCCCGCGCCCGAGCCACATCGCCTCCTCGCCGAGGACGGTCGGCACGAACGGGTCGCGGACGACCTCCCACGAGACCGCGAGCGGCTCCACCCGGTGCGAGAGCGAGGCTGAGACGGCCGCCTCGACGTCGCGGAGCCCGGAGTGGAGACGGAGCGGCGCCGACGTGCGCCCGGGCGCGACGCGCACGCTCCCGTCCGGGGAGGCGACACCGTGGAACTCGGCCAGGACCTCGACGGCCCCCGCCCGGCTCTCCTGCCAGCGGGAGACGAGCGCGACCTCGGTCACGGCCCCCTCCTCGACCCGGTGGACCGAGACCCTCTCCTCGCCGCGCCGCAGCCGCACGCGCTCGCGGCCGTTCAGGGAGGTGCCCTCCCACGCCGAGGGGGTCGCGACCGCGAGCGTGTAAGAGTTCGCCTCCCCCGCGGTCTCCCGGAGCCTCACCCGCAGCCGGGTCGCGCCCGGGGGCGCCTCGAGGAATACCGAGCGGCGGTCCCCCGGCTCGAAGGAGAGGGGCCCCGTCCAGCCCCAGTCCGGCGGGCCCGCACGCGAGGGGCGCACGACCGTCGCGCAGAGCGAGAAGACCTCGGCCCCCGTCGCCTCGTCCCGCCCGCGCACCCGGGCGACCGAGAGGCCGGCGGGGACCCGGTCGGGGTGGACCGTGACCGGGAGCCAGGTGCCTCCCGCGCCGAGCCGCATCCCCCGCGCCGCCTCGAGCCAGGGGGCCTCGGACTCGAGGCGGAGCGCGAGCCCGAACGCGGCGCGCGCCTCGTTCGCCCCCGGCTCGGGGAAGGGCCGCAGGTCCGGCGCCACGTGCCAACTCGTGCGGAGCGGCGGACCGTCCCTCAGGTTCCGCAGGTAGATCCCGCCGGCCGGCCCGCCGGTCTCCGCCGACACGCGCGCGCGGACCGGCTCCGCGGCGCCGGCGGCTCTCTCGAGCCACGCGAAGGCCTCCGGGACGCGCAGGAGCCCCGCCCCCTGCTCGAGCGGCGTGAGCCCGGGGAGCGGCCGGGCCGTCTCGAGGAGCGCCTGCCGGACGCGCGCCTCGCTCGCCGGGACCCCGCGCGCCTTCGCCGCCGAGAGGAGGAGCGCGATCGCGCCGGTCGCCTGCGGCGCCGCCATGCTCGTGCCGTGCCAGTTCTCGTCGCGCCGCAGGTGCCAGGGGGGGAGCGTCGAGACGGCGGCGCCCGGCGTCAGGATGTCCACGCCCGGGTCGCCCGTCAGGAGCGGCCCCCTCGAGGAGAAGTCGAACAGCAGCGTGCCCTTCGGGGACGGCACGCCGTAGTTCGTCTCCTGGGTCAGCCGCGGCGCGCAGGCGGCGACGGCGAGGGCGCGTGCGGAGGTCGCCGGCGTGCCCACCGTGGAGAGGGCCGGCCCGTTGTTGCCGGCACTGAACACGATCGGCACCCCGTACCTCCGCACGCACTCGTCCACGTACTTCGCGTTCACCTCGCGGCCGTCCTGGAAGAAGCTGTCGCCGCCGAACGACACGTTCACCACCTGCGCCCCGCGCCGGCAGCACCAGTCCACGGCCTTGAGGAGCGCGTTGTGCGTGGTCGCTCCGCCGTACCGCGGGTTCCCGCAGACCGCCGCGACGACCTGGGCCCCCGGCGCGACTCCGTTCAGGGGGTCGCCGGCCCCGTACCAGGCCCCGATGATCCCGGCGACGTGGGTCCCGTGACCGCCGCCGTCCATGAGCAGCACGGTCCGGTCCCCCTCGTCCCGGATGTCCACGCCGAACGCGAGGCTCACCTCCTCGGGGAACCGCGCCGTCTCGCCGGCCTCGCGGAAGCTCCGGAGCGCCGCCTCCTCGGCGAGGTCCCCGTCCCGGTCCGTGTCGAGCGCGGCGACCCACTCTCCCCCGCGGCGGAACACGAGCAGGTCCCAGCAGGGGCCGAGGTCCTCCTCCTGCTCCGCCCGCTTCCCGTCGGCCGCCCGCGCCTTCCCGGCGGGGTCTCCGGGCTCCGGAGTGGGCGGGCCCGCCTCGCGCGCCCGGGCCGCGTCCTCGCGGACCTTCTTCCGCTGCTCGAGGAGC
>JAKEIC010000092.1 GCA_022614695.1 Planctomycetales bacterium
AGTACATGGCCCCCGAGCAGGCGCAGGGGAACATCTCCGAGATTGACGTCCGGACCGACGTCTACACGCTCGGGGTGATCGGTTACGAGGTCCTGGTCGGAAAGCTCCCGTTCGAGGCGGAGAACGTCTACCAGCTCCTCGAGAAGGTGGTTCAGGACGATCCCGTCGCGCCGACGACGATCAAGCCCGACCTGGACCCCGACCTCGAGACGGTCGTCCTGAAGGCGATGGAGAAGGAGAAGGAGCGCCGATACCAGACGGCCGAGGAGCTGCGGGAGGACCTGCAACGGTGGCTCGAGGGCGACCCGATCCTCGCGCGCCGGGCGAGCCTGATCTACCGGGTGCGCAAGAAGGTGAGGAAGCACCGAGGGGTGGCGCTGGCGATCGCGGGGACGGCGACGCTCGCGCTGCTCGGCATCGGGGTGATCGTCGCGAAGGTCCTCGGCGACGCCGCCCAGAAGCGGGCCGAGATCGGCCGTCAGGTCGCGTCCGCCGAGGAGAGCCGCCGCCAGGGGCGCCTCGACGAGTCGGTGCTCGCGTTCCAGGGGATCCTCTCGCAGGAGCCCGGGAACGAGCGCGCGCGGGAGGGGCTCGTGGAGGCGGCGCTCGCCTACGGCGACGCGTCGGTGAAGGAGGGAGCGCCGGGGCGGGCCGAGTTCGTGCTCCGGAGCGTCGCAGAGATCGGGGTGCGGTCGGCGGACGTGCAGGCGGCGCTCGTCCGCGCCAAGCGCGAGAAGGAGAAGATCGCCGAGGCGGGCGTGCGGCGGCAGGAGCAGTACGTCCGGAGGACCCGGGAGATCCTGGCCGAGGTCGCAGCCACGGAGCCGGGGAGGGAGCTTTCCCCCGAGGAGGCCGAGGCGCACCTCTTCGACCTGGTCTCGATGAAGGACCTGCAGACGGCGACGGAGCTGTCGGAGGCCCTCGCGGGCGAAAAGGGCTACGCCGACCCGCGCGGGAGGCTGCTGGCGGCGAAGGCGCTCGGTGGGATGGGGGAGGAGACGGGCGTAAAGGCGCTGGCCGGGGCCGCCAAGGACGCGGCGGCTCCCGAGCGGCTCCGCGTCGCCGCCTGCGAGGCTCTCGGCCGGATCGGGGGCGAGGAGGCCTACAAGGGCCTCGTGGACGCGCGCAAGGGGGCCGACTCGGTATTCAAGCGCCGGACCGACGCGGCCCTCGCCCGCGCCCACGCGAGCGTGGAGAAGAAGGCGGCCGACAAGCCGAAGGAGAGCGGGCCGACCAAGGACGAGCAGGTGAAGGAGCTGTTCACGAAGGCCGACGGGCTGCGGCTCGCGGGGAAACACGACGAGGCGATCGAGGCGTACACGGAGGCCCTGGGCCTCGCTCCCGACGCGGTGGAGGGGAAGCTCGGCCGGGGGCTCGCGTGGCTCGCGTTCGGGGACGCGGCCAAGGCGGAGCGCGACTTCAAGGCCGTCGTGGACGCGGGCGGGGCCACGCGCGGGACGGCCCTCCTCAACCGCGCGGAAGCCCGCCGCAGGCTCCGGAAGTACGACGGCGCGCTCGCGGACCTCGACGACCTGGTCCGGGGCGAGCCCGGGAACGCCGTGGCCCACCTCGCTCGGGCCGCGGTCCACCTCGAGAAGGGAGGCCCCGGAGCGGCGGAGTCGGCCGTGGCCGCCGCGGACCGGGCGCTCGAGGCGAAGCCCGGCTACGCCGAGGCGCTCCAGACCCGCGCCGAGGCGAAGCTGCTCGGCGGCCAGGACCTGGCCGGGGCGCTCGCCGACGCCGAGGCGGCGCTCGCCACCGACCCCGAGAAGCCGGAGTTCCTTCTCGTGCGGGCCCGGGTCCGGATCGCGCGCGGGCTCGCCGGGATGGCCCTGCAGGACGCCGAGAAGGCCCTGGACCGCGCCCCCGCCGGCGGGCCGCTCTCGCGGATCGCGACGGCCGTCCACGGCGACGCGGCGCTCCGGACGGGCGACCACGCCACGGCGCGGGCGGACTTCCGGAGGCTCGCGACCGAGGAGCCCGACTCCCCCGACAACTGGTACGACCTCGCCCGCGCGGAGGCCGCCCTCGGGAACGCCGACGCCGCCTGCGACGCGCTCGAGAAGGCCGTCTCGAGGGGCCACCCGGCCGCGAGGCTCCGGGGCGACCCGGAGCTGAAGTTCCTCGAGGGCAACGCCCGGTTCGAGAAGATGGCGGGAGGAAAGTAGAATGGGCCGACACGGGGAGGGGCTGGCGCGCATGAGTGAACGGCTCGGCTGGTCATTCGCGGCGGTCGTGACGGCTGTCGGGTGCGCGGGGTCCGCCTCCCCGCCACGGCCGCTCCCGGACGCGCGGCGGGCGGCGGCGGGCGGCGAGCCCCGGGCGGCCGTCCGCGCGCCCGCGCCCGAGCCTAGGAAGCTCTCGCCCGAGGAGGAGCTGTTCTGGTTCGGGGCCTCGGGAGCGCCGAAGGCGATCGCGTCCGGCCAGAAGCTCCCCGAGGTGCCCGCCGAGACCGAGGCCCCCTACCTCCTCGCGCCCGGCGACACGCTCGAGTTCCGGGTCCCGGAGGTGAAGGACCTGAACCGCGACGAGGTGGTCGTCGCGCCGGACGGGACGGTCGCGCTCGACATGATCGGGACGGTGAAGGCGACGGGCCGCACGGCGGAGGACGTCTCGGCCGAGGTCGCCAAGGGCTACGCGAAGCTCTACCGGAAGGCCTCGCCCCGGCTCGCGCTCAAGAAGGCGCGCCCCCGCGAGGTCGTGGTCCTCGGCCCGGTCGCCCAGGGCGGACGGAAGCGGCTCGCCGGCCAGGAGACCCTCCTCGACGTCCTCGGGGACGCGGGCTTCGGCGCGAAGTCCGAGAACCTCCGCGGGAGCGTCTCGATCCAGCGCGGGGCGCGCGTCCTCACGCTCCCGGCCCGGGAGGTCCTCACGCTCTCCGATTCCCGGTGGAACGTCCGGGTGAAGCCCGACGACGTGGTCGTGGTCCACACGGAGGACCCGGCGAGCGTGGCGGGCGAGGTGAAGAGGCCGGGCGCGGTCCCGTTCCCCGCGCAGGGCGGGATCCCGCTCCCGCACGCGATCGCGCTCGCGGGCGGCATCACCGACGACGCCGATCTCCAAAACGCGCGGATCGTGCGGGCCGACGGTCGGGCGGAGGACGTGAACCTGAACCCCGTGTTGTTCGGCGGGGGCGGCGGCGGGGAGACGCCGGCCCCGCTCGGGCCCGGCGACTCGCTCAGCATCCCGGCGAGCAAGCAGACGCGCGTCTACGTCTTCGGGATGGTCCAGCGCCCGGGCCAGATCAAGCAGGCGGGGCCCATCAGCCTGCTGCAGGCCGTCGCGCAGGCGAGCCCCACCCAGTTCGGGGCGGTCTTCAACGACGCGAAGCTCGTCCGGGGGTGGCCGGAGAGGCCCGAGGTCGTCCCGGTGGACCTGGACGCGCTCCTGTTCAAGCAGGACGTGGCCTGGAACGTCGAGCTGCGGGACGGGGACGTGGTCTACATCCCGGAGACGGCAACCTCCGACGTGCTCGACTTCCTCGGGCGGGCTCTCTCGCCCATCTCGAGCGCGGCCACCGGCGCAGGCCAGGCCTCGACGGGGGCGGCCGCCCTCCAGAACGCGGGCAAGTAGGCGGGCGGAGTGGCGAGCACGACCACCACCAAGCGGAC
>JAKEIC010000093.1 GCA_022614695.1 Planctomycetales bacterium
GGCGACGGCGCCCGGCCGAGTGCCGACCGGGCCGCCGCGGCCGCGGCCGTCCACTCGCCCCGGCCGGCCGCGGCCGCCGCGTCGCCGAGGGCGCCCGCGACCGCCCGGATCGCCGACGCCTCGGCGTGGTCCGGGAGCGCGGCCAGCACCTCGGTGGCGGCCCCGGCCGCGGCGGCCGGCTGCCGGGCGTCGAGCGCGGCGCGAGAGCGTGCGAGCGCACGGGCGAGGTCGCGCAGCCGGCCGGCGGGGCGGTCCCCCGGGTCCTCTCCCGCGAGGCGCTCCGCCGCCGCGAGCGCCTCATCCACGCGCCCGGCGTTCCAGGAAGCCTCGGCTTCCTCGAGCCGGTCGAGCCGGCCGCGGAGGCGCGCGCCTCCCGCGTGGCCGGGCGAGAGCGTCTCGATCTCCCCGAGCTTCGCGCGCGCGAGGGCCTTCTCGCCCCCGGCGTAGGCGGCCTCGGCCTCGCGCGCGAGCCTTCCGACCGCCTGCTCCGGAGTCTCGCCCCCGGCCTCCTGGAGCCTCTGGTAGAGGGCGCCTCCGCCCGCGCCGAGCCCGAGGAGCGCGGCCGCGGCGGCGGCGATCCGCGCCCGGCGCCGCCGGATCCGGCGGGCCGTGTAGGCGATCTGCTCGCCCCGCTCGATCGCGTCGAGGGCGGCGACGACCTCGTTCGCGTCCTGGTAGCGCTCCCGCGGGTCCTTCGCCGCCATCCTCTCGAGGACGTTCCCGAGGCTCGGCGGGATCTCGGGACGGAGCTTGCGGGGGGACGGGGCCTCCTGGTTGAGCTGCCGCAGGATCACGGCCATGGGCTCGACGCCGTCGAACGGGTTCGTCCCCGTGAACATCTCGTAGGCCATGATGCCCAGCGCGTAGACGTCGGAGCGCGCGTCGGCCGCGTCGCCGCGGCACTGCTCGGGCGACATGTAGGCGGGGGTGCCCATCAGGGCTCCCGTGCCCGTGAGGCCGGCGTCGCCGACGCGGGCCCCGGAGGACTTCGCGAGCCCGAAGTCGGCGATCTTGGGCGCCCCGTCCGGCCCATCGGCGGTGAGGAGGACGTTGCCGGGCTTCACGTCGCGGTGGACGATCCCGTGGCGGTGGGCGGCGCCGAGCCCCTCGGCGATCCGCTGCAATAGCCGTTTCGCCTCGGGGATCGGGAGCGGCTCGCCCTTCGCGAGGCGCGTCGCGAGGCTGCCTCCCGTCACCAGCTCCATCTCGATGAAGTGGAAGCCCCGCGACTCGCCGACGTTCAGAACCTCCACGATGTGGGGGTGCCGGATGCGGGCCATGGCCTCGGCCTCGAGGAGGAACCGGCGAAGCTTCTCCTGCTCCTTCGAGAGGTCGGCGGGGAGGACCTTGAGCGCCGTCACGCGCCGGAGCACCTCGTGCTCGGCCCGGAAGACGGCTCCCATCCCGCCCTCCCCGATCAGCTCGAGGATCCGGTAGGGCCCGAGCCGGGAGCCGGGGAGCGTCGCATAGGAGAGGCGCGCGGCGTCGCGGGCCCCGAGCGCCGGCGCCCCGTCCGCGGTCTCGTCCGCCCCGAGGGTGAGGGCCCCGCCCTCCGAGGCCACCTCCGGGGGGATCCCGAGCTCCTCGTCGCAGGCCGGGCAGCGGGGAGCCTCGACGGCCGCGGCGGCCCCCTTGGCGCGATGGCCGCACGCCGGGCAGGCCAGCACGAGCTTCCCGAGCGCGTCGCGGACGTGCGCGAGCTGGGCGGCATCGAGCAGCCGCGCCTCGAGGAGGAGCGTGGACGTCGGGGCCGCCGCGCCCGGCCCCTCGCGGTGCTCGCGCGCGGTCGCCACCGCCAGGGCCACCTGCTCGGCGGAGCAGAGGCCGAGCATCACCGCTACGCGGCCGAAGAGGCCCCCGTAGTTCTCGGGAGGCCCTCCCGGTCCCTCCCCGCGGCCCCCTCGCCGCTCGGACTCCCCGGCTCCCCGTGCTTCACGCGGGCAAGATGAGGGAGGGCGCCGCCCGGGTCAAGGAGGGGTCCCCGGAAGCAGAGCCGCGACCGGGCCCCGGACCGTGCGGCACACGCCGTCGGCGTCGTGCCGCTCTGGTTCGGGGCTTCCGCCGTCCCTCGCGCGCGCTAGCATGTCCCCCGGGGATCCCCGCCATGGCGCGCCTGAAGGTCATCGTCGCGGAGAAGGTGCTCCGGTCCCACGCGCTTGGCGAGCGGACCGCGATCGGGCGCCACCCGACCGCCGACGTCGTCCTGCCCGACCCCTCCGTCTCCCGGGCGCACGCGGTGATCGTGCGCGAGGGGGACTCCTACGTCATCCAGGACCTCGGGAGCGGGAACGGGGTCCTGGTCAACCTGAAGAAGGTGTCCCGGGAGGTCCTCGGCGGCGGCGACCTCATCAAGATCGGGAACTCGCTCCTCGTCTTCTCGGAGGAGGACGAGCCGGCGCCGCCCGAGCGCGTCGTGGAGATCCGCGCCCCCGGGGACGTCGCCGCCGTGGTCGCGGCCCCGGCCCGCCCGGACGACATCGTCCTGCGGCTCACGGCCACCCGCGAGGTCGTCGAGGCGGTCCAGGACGCGATGCCGGCCCTCCTCGCGGGCTCGTGCCTCGACGAGGCGGGGCTCTTGGCCCTCGACTACGCGGCGGCCGAGGCGCTCAGCAATGCGTTCCGCCACGGGAGCGGGGGAGATCCCGGGAAGCGGATCGAGGCGCGGCTCGTGCGCGAGCCCCACCAGGTGGCCCTGCGGGTGCGGGACGAGGGGCCGGGGTTCGACTTCCGCGCGAAGCTCGAGGTCGCCCGCCGAGGCGACGTGATCGGGATCACGCGCGAGCGGGGCGCGGGCCGGCCCGGCGGGCTCGGGATCCTCATCATCGTGCGCTGCGTGGACCTCGTCGAGTTCAACGACAAGGGCAACGAGATCGTGCTCTGCCGCTACGCCCCGGACCTCTTCGGGAAGCCCACGCTGGCGGGCCAGCTCGGGTTCACGCGGGCGGAGGGCCCTCCTCTCGAGGGGACCGCGCGGCGAGGGGCGTGACGGGGGAAGCAAGTCCGTTCCTGCCATTCCCCCTCTCCGCCGCGTCGCCCCGGTGCACGTGCTACAGGGCGGAGCGGGCCACTACCCCGAGCCCTCCGCGAACGCGATCAGCTTCACGAGCATCTGGACGAGCCGCACCGTGAGGGCTCGGGCCCTCGCCCGCGACGCCGCGTCGCACGCCCCGCGACGGAGCAGACGTTGTAGGGCGGCGTCCACCTCCAGCGCCGAACCCTTGGAGATCCGGAGGAAGTGGGCCCGATCGGCCCCGCGGCGGCCCATCGCCTCGACAAGGTTGAGGTTGGCCGAGCCGGAGGCACGCATCGCCTGGTCGGCAAGCCAGGCGTGCCCGCGGGGGACGCGCTTGCCGATCGCGACGACCTCGACGTCGAGCTGGTCCGAGACCCCGTAGGCATCGAGCCGCTCGTGGTCGAGGAGGATGCTCGAGACCGGCTCCGAGTACGAGGACGAGCACGTGCACGTGCACGTGGGACGGTGGACGGTCACGCTCACGGCGAACTCCTTCCGAGGGGGTGGAAGCGGGCCCCTCGCTGAAAGTGGGGGCCCGCTGGAACCCCCGAAGGAAGGAGTTCGTCGTGCCGCGGGACCGTGCGCCGTGCTCGTGGTCGAACTCGTGCTCGTGCTCGTGCTCGTGCTCATGCTCGGAACGCGGGTGCGCGCTGCCGTCTGCCGTCGCTCGGCCGTCCGCGCTGCGCATGATCGGACACGCGCCCGGCGTGACGGGGGCTGTTGCCCGCCTCGGGTGCGGCCGGTACGATCCCCGCCTTCCATGCCCTCCCCGGCCGCCACGATCGGGGACATCGCCGGGGAGGCGCGGGATCTCGGGCGCGACCTGTTCCTGCGCCGCTACCGCGCGCCCCGGCTGATCCGGACGGGGGTGAGCGGCTCCCTCGCGGTGAAGGGCGGGGCGTTCCGCACGGTGGACGAGCGGCGCGACACCGCGACCCCCTCCTCCACGCGCATCGTGCCCGAGGCCCAGGTCTGGGTGGTCGAGAAGCGCCTCCCCACGTTCCCCGACAAGATCACGGTGGGGCGTGCGGACAACAACGACATCGTGATCGTGGACCCGGGAGTCTCGAAGCTCCAGGCCTACTTCCTTGCGAAGGGGACCGAGTTCCTGCTCGCGGACGCCGGCTCGCGCAACGGGACGACGCTCGACCTCCTGCCGCTCACGGCGATGGCCCCGAGGCCCGTGAGCGGCGGCCAGGTGATCGGCTTCGGGCACACCGTGAGCGCGCTCTTCTGCACCTCCGAGATCCTCTGGCAGCTCGCGACGTCGAACCTGGTTCGCTAGCCGGCATCATTCACGCGGACAAGGCCCCTCGTGAATGACGCCGGCTAGTTTGTGGACATGGCCTGTTGAGGGTCCTACCCCTAGCTAGCACGACGTATTCGCACGCTGCCCTTGCCCGCGTGCGAATGCGTCGGGCTAGCTCCGTAGGAACGGCACCAGCAGCGAGGCCGCGGTCGCGGCGAGGACGAGACGGGCCGAGCGCGACTCCACGAGCCAGTGCCAGACGGCTCGCAGCAGCCCGGCATCCGGATCTATCCGGTCCCAGTGCGCGGTGAGGCGCCCGTCCCCGAACTCGTGGAGGTGCAGGCGGCTGCCGTCGGCCAGGGCGAGCGCCCAGTTCTTCTGCTGGCCGACCGGCTCCGCCAGGTGGGTCCTCCGGAACCCCGAGGCGGTGGGATGGGGGAGCCGCCGCGGGACCCGGAGCTTCCGCCCCTCGACGAGGTGCGGCCAGGCGCGGGCGATCCAACGCGACCAGCGGGAGTCCGGGATCACTGGGGAGGGGCGTAGGCTACGGGCCGAAGGGGCGGTGTCAACGGGCGAGGGCCCGAAGGGTCCAGTAGTTCGAGCGCGTCGAGCCGGAGGGGGCCACCCTCTCGACGAGGCCCTCGGTGCCGAGCGCCTCGAGGTCGGCGGCGGCGGTGTTGGAGGAGACGCCGAGGATGCGCGCCACCTCGCCGCGCGCGAGCCGGCCGTGGCGGCGGAAGAGGTCCCGCAGCCGCTCGCGCCGGCGGAGCGCCCCGCGTCCCTCCCGGAGGACTTCGGCCGCGGGGTCCCCGGCCGCGAGGGGCGGGGCGGCCCCCGGAGCCGAGGGGGCGCGCTCGGGTGCCGGCGGGGCCGGCGCGGAGGCGGCCGGGGCCGTGGCGAGCCCGCCGCGGCGCCACGAGTCGAGGTCGTAGACGGGGCCCTCGGAGTTGAGGAGCCGCATCCGCTCGACGGCGTTCCGGAGCTCGCGGACGTTGCCCGGCCAGGGGTGCGCGCGCAGGAGATCGGCGAGTTCCGGGGCGAGCGACGGCCGCCGGGAGTCGCCGCGACCGCCGGCGAGGAAGTGCTCGGCGAGCGGGAGGATGTCCTCGGGCCTCTCGCGGAGCGGCGGGACGGCGATCTCCAGCCGGCGGAGCCGGAAGACGAGGTCCTGCCGGTAGCGCCCGGCCGCGGCGAGAGCGGCGAGGTCCGCGTTCGTCGCCGCGACGATGCGGCAGCGGACGGGGCGGGAGCGGGAGCTCCCGACGGGCCGTACCTCGCCGGTCTCGAGCACGCGGAGGAGCGAGACCTGGAGCCTCGGGGTGAGGTCCCCCACCTCGTCGAGCAGGAGGACCCCCGCTCCCGCCTCCTCGAAGAGGCCGCGGTGGGCGCGGACGGCGCCCGTGAACGCGCCGCGCTCGTGGCCGAACAGCTCCGTCTCGAGGAGGGACTCGGCGATCGCCCCGCAGTTCACGGCGAGGAACGGCTCGTCCGCCCGCGGACCCGCCTCGTGGAGGGCCCGGGCGACCATCTCCTTCCCCGTCCCCGTCTCCCCCGTCACGAGCACCGGGACGTCGAGGGGCGCGAACCGCAGCACCAGGTCCCGGACGGCCGCGAGGGCCGGGCTGGGACCGAGCAGCCGTCCGGTGCCGAGGGCCGCGCTCGGGCGGTCCGCCGCGGGGGACTCGTCGCGAGGCTCGGCCGGCCCGGCCTCCCGCCGGCGGGCGGCGCCCGCGCGGCCCCGCGGGGCCTCCCGCGAGATCAGGACCAGCTCGCCGGTCCGCAGCTCGCACCCGAGGTCCAGCTCGAAGGCGAGCCTCCCCTCGGAGCTGCGGTGCTCGGCGGCCGCGAGGGCCCGGGCGAAGTGGCCGCGCGCGGCCTCGCGCCGGTCGGCGAGCCACTCGACGCGCGCGAGGAAGAGATCGTCGAGCCAGTGGACGTTGCCGCGCCCGCGACGCATCTCGAGCACGCGCCGGGCGGCCTCGCCGTTGCCCGCGGCGAGCTCCGCGCGGACGAGGTTGAACGACGGGAACTCGCTCCCGACGAGGAGCGACTCCATGTCCCGCCGGGCCTGCTCCCGCGCGGCCCGCAGCGCCTCGGCCGGCCGGCGGGCGAGGAGGTGCGCGGGCACCTCGATCCAGGCGAGCGGGCCGCCCCGCTCGCTCGCCGCCGCCGCGCCGCGGCGCTCCATCAGGTCGAGGAGGGCCCGGGCGTCCTCGACGGGGCCGCGCAGTCCCTCCCAGACTTCCGCGTCACCGGCCTCGCGGGCGCGGAGCCTGCGGGCCTCCTCGACGCGGCCCGATTCCACGTAGAGGAGGAACCGGACCACGTCGGCAGCCCCCTCGAGCCGGCCTCCGGAGCCGCGCGGCACTTTTCCGAGCGCCTCCTCCACCGCGGCGTCCTCGCAACGGAAGGCGAGGATCCCGGCGTGCTCGATGGCGAGCGACCGGTAGCGGCTGGATCGGGGCGACAGGAGGTGGAAGGCCTGCTCGCGGAGCCTGTCCTGCTCGGCGAGGTCCCCGCGGCTCCGGGCGATCTCCTCGCGCGCGAACAGGATCGGGACCCGCAGCGCCGGCGGGCTCTCGGTCCCGAGGAACGTCTCCGCCCGGTGGACGAGCGCGGCCGCCTCGCTCGCGCGACCGGCGGCCGACGCGACGATGCTCCAGAGGCTCAGGAAGAGGAGGGCCAGGTCGGGGTGCGCCGAGTCGAGGGGCGTCGCGGCGGCCGCCTCCAGCGCCTCCTCCTGGAGGTCCCGGCGGATCCAGGCCTCCCGGAGCCTCGCGAAGGTCTGCAGCAGGGGCTGGGTTCCGTCCTCCGGCCGGAGCCGCCCGAGGGCCCGATCGTCGCCTTCCAGGAAGGCGGCCACGACCGGGTGCAACGGGCGGGCGCGGGAGGGGCGTGGCGTCACGTGACGGGGGTCCAGCCTTGGCCAGGGCCTCCGGAGTCTGAGAGAGGGGAGGCCTCGGATCGAGCAGACTTGACTCCAATTTAACGTCATTTTGCCTGCAATCAAGACCTCGCGGACCGCGTCATGCGATGAGGCCATCCCAAAGACCGTCCCCTCAATCGCTTGCTGTCGTGCCCCACTTGGCACTCACCGTGCTCTCAACTTCCGGACCGCAGTCCCGGGACATCCGGGGTCCGATGCGGAGGGGAGGAAGACCGATGAGCGACGCTCTCGCCAGGGGTCCGCAGGAGAGGAGCCCCATCGTGCGCACGGGGCGCGCGGGGCGCCTGGCGTCCGCCGCGCTCGCGCTTCTCTGCGCCGGCTTCCTCCCGTTCGTCGGATGCTCGGAGGAGCGGCTCACGCGCACCGACGGGAGTTTGCAGGCTCCCGCGCCCCCCCCGACCGTCTCCGCCGTCACGCCGGCCTCCGGCCCGACGGCAGGGGGGACGGCGATCACCGTGACCGGGACGGGATTCCAGGTCGGGGCGACGCTCGCCGTCGGCGGCGCCGCGGCCACGTCCGTCTCGGTCCTCTCCGCGACCCAGATCGCGGGGAGCACCCCGCCGGGCACGGCCGGGGCCGCCAACGTCGTCGTCACGAACCCCGACACGCAGTCGGCCACGCTCACCGGAGGCTTCACATACGTCGCCCCCGCCCCGGCGATCGCCTCGATCAGTCCCGTGTCGGGCCCGACCGCGGGCGGGACGACGGTCACGATCGCGGGGTCGAGCTTCCAGTCCGGAGCGGCGGTGACGATCGGCGGGACCACGGCGACGTCGGTCACGGTGACCGGGACGGCGCAGATCACGTGCGTCACGCCGGCCGGGAGCGCCGGGGCGGCCAACGTCGTCGTGACGAACCCCGACACCCAGTCCTCGACACTCTCGGGAGGATTCACCTACGTCGCCCCGGCGCCGACGATCTCCTCGATCAGTCCCGCGTCCGGCCCGACCGCCGGAGGGACCGCGGTCACGATCACCGGGACCAACTTCCAGTCCGGGGCGACGGTGGCGTTCAGCGGGGCGGCCGCGACTTCCGTCACGGTGACGGGCTCGACCCAGATCACCTGCGTCACCCCGGCCGGGAGCGCCGGGGCGGCCAATGTCGTCGTGACGAACCCCGACACCCAGTCCTCGACGCTTTCCGGCAGGTTCACCTACGTCGCCCCCGCCCCGGCGATCGCCTCGGTGAACCCGACCTCCGGCCCCACGACGGGCGGGACGACGGTCACGATCACCGGGACCGACTTCCAGTCGGGGGCGGCCGTGACGTTCGGCGGGACGGCGGCCACCTCGGTGACGGTGACGGGCACGACCCAGATCACGTGCGTGACGCCGGCCGGGACGGCCGGCGCCGTGAACGTGACGATCGTGAACCCCGACACCCAGTCGGCCACGCTCACGGGCGGGTTCACGTACCTGGCGCCGGCCCCGGCCGTCGCGTCCCTCACCCCGACCTCCGGCCCGACGGCGGGAGGGACCGCGGTCACGATCACGGGGACGGACTTCCAGTCCGGGGCGACGGTGGCGTTCGGCGGGGCGGCGGCGACGTCGGTCGTCTTCGTCTCCTCGACCTCGATCACCTGCGTGACCCCGGCCGGGAGCGCCGGGGCGGTGAGCGTGGTCGTCACGAACCCCGACGCCCAGTCGTCCACGCTCTCGGGCGGGTTCACCTACGTCCCGCCCCCGACCCTCTCGTCCGTGAGCCCCTCCTCGGGTCCGACGACCGGCGGCACGCTCGTCACCCTTTCGGGCACGGACTTCGTCACCGGCGCGACGGTGACGATCGGCGGCGCCGCCGCGACCTCGGTCACGTTCGTCTCCTCCATCTCGATCACCTGCGTGACCCCGGCCGGAAGCGCCGGGGCGGCGAGCGTGGTCGTGACGAACCCCGACGCCCAGTCGTCCACGCTCTCGGGCGGGTTCACGTACTTCTCGGCCGGCGACACGCTTCCCCCGACGTTCTCGGGCGCGACCTCGGCCGTGGCCCTCTCCCCCTACGCGATCCTCCTCCGGTGGACCGCGGCGACGGACAACGTGACGGCCTCCTCGGCGATCGTCTACGACGTCTTCCTCGCGACGAGCACGGGCGGGCAGAACTTCCTGGCCGCCCCGTCGTTCACGACCGACCCCGGCGCGACCGCGTTCACCGTCGGGGGGCTCACCCCGTCCACCACGTACTACTTCGTCGTCCGGGCCCGCGATCAGGCGGGGAACCGGGACTCGAACACGGCCGAGGTCTCGGCGACGACCCTCGCCGCGCCCGTGGCGGGGTGGACGGCCGTCGGCCCGCTCTCGGGCGCCCGCCGGCAGCACTCCGCGACCCTCCTCTCCGACGGGCGCGTTCTCGTGGCCGGGGGCGCGAACGGCTCGGCCACCGCCACGGCCGAGATCTACGACCCGGCGCGGGGCACCTGGTCCTCGACCGGGTCGCTCGCGACCGCCCGCTGGGCCCACACGGCGACGGCGCTGCCGGACGGGTCGGTCCTCGTGGCGGGCGGATGGACGGGGAGCGTCGCGATCTCGGGCTGCGAGATCTGGAGCCCCGCGACGGGCACGTGGACCTCGACGGGCTCGCTCGGGGCCGCGCGGCTGCTGCACGGCGCCGCGCTCCTGCAGGACGGACGGGTGCTCGCGACCGGGGGTTGGGGCACCTCGGCACTCTCCTCCGCGGAGGTCTACGACCCCGCGACCGGGACGTGGAGCGCGACCGGCTCGATGGGCAGCGCGCGGAGCGACGCGACGGCGACGCTCCTCGCGGGCGGCCGGGTGCTCTGCGCGGGGGGATCGAACGGGACCAACCGCGTCGCGACTGCGGAACTCTACGACCCGTCCTTGGGAACCTGGACCGCGACGGGCTCGATGGCGAACGCGCGGTTCGTGCACACGGCCACGCCGCTCGCCGACGGCCGGGTCCTGGTCGCGGGCGGGTTCGGCTCCGCCTACACGACCTCGTGCGAGATCTGGGATCCGGTCGCCGGGACCTGGACGGCGACGGGGTCGCTCGCGACGGCGCGAGGTTCCCACGCGGCCGCGCTCCTCCCGAGCGGGCGCGTGCTGGTCTCGGGCGGGCTCTCGGGCGCCGCGCTCTCCTCGTGCGAGACCTATGACCCCTCGACCGGGGCCTGGACGACCGCCCCCGCGTTTGCGGCCGCACGTCTGAACCACACCGCGACGCTCCTCCCGGGCGGCGCGGTCCTCGCGGCGGGGGGGGCCAATGGCGGCTCCCTGTTCTCGGCGGAGGTCTACGCGGAGTCCGTCGGCGCCTTCCGGGCCACGGGGTCCTTCGTGTCGGCCCGCCGGTTCTCGGCCGCCACGACGCTCCCCGACGGGCGCGTCCTCCTCGTCGGAGGGGGCGGGGGCCCGGGCCCGCTCGCCAACGCGGACCTCTACGATCCCGCGACGGGGACCTGGACCGCCACGGGCTCGCTCGGAACGGGCCGCATGTACCACACGGCCGCGCTCCTCGCGGACGGCCGGGTCCTCGCGGCCGCGGGCCTCGGCTCGGCGAGCCTGCTCGCGAGCGCGGAGGTCTACGCGCCCGGGGCGGGCACCTGGACCGCGACCGGCTCGCTCGCGACGGCGCGGCGCCACCACACGGCCACGCTGCTCGCGGACGGGCGGGTCCTGGTCGCGGGCGGCCTGGGGGCCGCGGCGCTCGCCAGCGCCGAGCTGTACGACCCCTCGACCGGCACCTGGACGGCCACCGGCTCGCTCGGGACGGCGCGCAACTACCACACGGCGACGACCCTGGCGGACGGCCGGGTCCTCGTGGCGGGCGGCTACAACTCGGGGGCGATCGCGAGCTGCGAGGTCTACTCCCCCTCCTCGGGGACATGGGCGGCGACGGGTTCCCTCATCCAGTCGCGGAGCTACCACGTGGCGGCCCGGCTCCCCGGCGGGCGGGTCCTCGTGGCGGGAGGCCTGAACAGCGTCTACCTGGCGAGCGCCGAGGTCTACGACCCCGCGGCGGGCACCTGGAGTTCGACGGGCTTCATGGCGGTCGCCCGGATGGATGCCACGGCGACGCGGCTCCCGAGCGGGCGCGTGCTCGTGGTCGGGGGCCACAACGGCATCGCCGTGCAGGGGACCGCCACGGCCTACGAGCCCGCCACGGGGACGTGGCGCGCGGCCGGGACTCTGGTCACGGCCCGGATGACCCACGAGGCCGTGCCGCTCCTTGACGGCTCCGTGCTCGTCGCGGCCGGCGGGGCCCCCACGATCCCGCTCGCGAGCGCGGAGATCTTCGACGAGGGGCGCGGCTTCGCCAGCTCCTGGAGGCCCGCCGTCGCGACGGTCGCGGGCTCGTCCTCGTTCCCTGTCACGCTCTCCTACTCGACCGCGACCGCGGTCACGGGCCTGCGGTTCCGGGGCGTCTCCACCGCCGGCGGGGGCACGTTCCAGGGCGGGGCGACCGACACCCCCGTCGTGACCTTCGAGGGCCCGCTCGGCGCCGAGTCGGGCCACCAGGCCAACGGCGCCGGGGGAACCCTCCCGATCCCGTGCACCTGGTCCGCCGACGGGACGGGGCTCACCTTCACAACGCCCGCCTCGGGGACCTACCCAATGGGCCACTACCTCCTGCGGGTGACCGTGAACGGCATCCCGTCGGAAGCGCGGGTCGTGCGGCTGCCGTAGGCTCCGTTCGGCAATCCGCTGCTGTCACGAGGAACTTCTCCCGCCGTACTGAAGTGTTCAGCTGCGGATCCCGAGGACGTCCCGCCAACGTCGCGCGATCGGGGAATCCGGATCCAAGAGCCGTCCGTCGGCCGACAGGAATCTCTCCCAGGCCCACCACTCGGGCCCGGGGCAGCCGAGGCGAGTCCATCGCTCCATGAAGTCCGCGAAGTTCTCGCCGAGGACTCGGCCGTGGTTCTTACCGCCCTCGTGATCGAGGTAGACCACGGGCGCGTCGGCGGCCGCGCCCAAGGCGAACCCTAGGTCATCTCCGTTCGCGATGTCGAGCCACAGGAGCGCCTGGTGGTAGACGACGTCGACCGGATCTTTCGGATTGGGGTAGACCTGCTTGATTGACTCGAGGCGGTGCTCCTCCAGCAAGGTCAGGTTCTCGAGGCCCCACCGGCACTCGCCCCATCCGATGCCGCGCAGGTCCTCGGGGAGGGCAATCTCTTCCGGTACTCTCCAGCTTCCGGAAACCAGGCGAGAGGAGTCGAGGAGGACACGGCGGAACGAGTCCGGCAGCTTGCGCCCCAACTTGCGCTCGACCTTCTCGACCCCCTTCGGGCGAGCGGGCGGCTCGGGCTCCAGGCGCTCCGCCTCGCCGCCGAGTCGGACCACGGCGTCGCAGACCGCTTCCCAGCGGTCCTGCCACCGCGCCATGGCTGCCGCGGTCATCCCCGCACGACCGTCCCGGGCCTCTGCGGGTTCCCGGCGGCGGTCCGGAGGTGGTACACGAACCCCTCCCGCAGGCATGCGGCCCCCGTGACGCCGTCCTTCCGGAGGGCGATGAAGGCCACCTGACCCGCGGGCTTCCCGGCCGTCCTCTCGAGGATCCGCCGGCAGGCCTCCTCGCACGCCTCCTGCGGCGTGCGGCCCCGGCGCATCTCCTCGACCACGACGAAGCTCCCGCAGACCCGGATCACCTCCTCGCCGACGCCCGTGGACGCGGCACCTCCGACGCGCGAGTCGGCGTAGAGCCCGTGGCCGACGAGGGGCGAGTCCCCGACGCGGCCCGGGAGCTTCCACGCGAGCCCCGAGGTCGTGCAGGCGGCCGCCACGTCGCCGCGCGCGTCCACCGCGACCATGCCGATCGTGTCGTGGGCATCGGGCGGCTCCTTCCCCGGGGCTCCGCCGCCCGATTTGGCCGCCTGCTCGGCCTTCCACTTCTCCCAGGTGGCCTTGGACTCCGGCGTGAGGAGGTCCTCCTCGGGGAACCCCTGCGCGACGGCGAACCGGCGCGCCCCGTCCCCCACGAGCAGGAGGTGGCGCGTCTTCTCCATCACGCGTCGCGCGACCGAGATCGGGTGCTTCACCCTCTCGAGCCCCGCGACGGCGCCGGCGTTCCGGTCCGAGCCTCGCATGATGCAGGCGTCGAGCTGGACGACGCCCTCCTCGTTCGGGAGCCCGCCGTAGCCGACCGAGCGCACCTTGGGGTCCGCCTCCGAGACCCGCACACCCGCCTCGACGGCGTCGAGCGCCGACCCCCCCGCCGCGAGCACGGCCCACGCCGCCTCGTTCGCCGGCCCGCCGTGGGACCACGTGGAGAGGACGGCGGGGAGCGTGGGCGCCTCGGCCGGCACGGCGGGCGGCTCCTGCGCTCCCGCGCGGCGGGCGGCGGCGACGGCGAGCAGGCCGCCTCCGCCGACGATCAGCTCACGGCGAGACAAGGGGACCATGGGACACCTCGGTGGATCCATCCTACTCCGTCGGGGTTTCCCACGGTGGTGCCGTCTCCTCCTCGACCGCAGCGACGACCGGGTGGGCGAGGAAGATTCGGCCGCGGCGCCGGCCCGTCGCCTCCCGGAGGAACCCCGCGCGGACGAGCTTGTCCACGTTCCCCTGAGCCGCGCGAGGGGTCACGCCGAGGACGCGCGCCACCTGGCCGACGGTCATCGCCGGTCGAGAGAAGAAGGCCTCCACGAGGCGAGGCAGGAGCGTCGTGGCACGGCCCGACAGGAGCTTGCGGAGGATCCTCTCGTGGACCGTCCGCAGCCGCCGCGCGCGGACGAGGACCGCGGCCGACTCGACGGCGATGCCGCGCGCAAAGTAGGCGACCCACGGCTCCCAGAGGCCCTGGCGCGAGACGCCCAGCAGCCCATCGTAGTAGCCGCGCCGGTCGCTCTCGAAGTAGGCGCTCAAGGTGAGCAGCGGCGCCGGGAGGATGCCCCACGCGTGCAGCAACAGCGTCACGAGGAGCCTTCCCACGCGGCCGTTCCCATCCGGGAACGGGTGGATCGCCTCGAACTGGTAGTGGATGAGCGCGAGCCGCGCGACGGCAGGGATGTCGCTCGGCTTCCGGAGGAGGCCCAGCAGCGCTTCGAGGGCGCGGGGGACCTCCGCGGGGGGAGGAGGGACGTACCGGGCCGTCGGTGGCGTCGAGCCCCGCGCGCCGACCCAGTTCTGGATCGTCCGGAGACTTCCCGGCATTCGGCGTCCTCCCCGGACGCCGGACATGAGTACCTTGTGGATCCGGCGAATCGTCTGGACCGTAACCGGGCCCCGATCGCAGAGGGAGAGTCCCAGCTCCGCGGCCCGCAGGTAGTTGTGGACCTCGCGCACGTCGGGGACACGCTTCTCTACGGCAGGGAGGGCCTCGAACTCGGCGAGGTCCGAGAAGGAGGCCGTCGTCCCCTCGATGCGACTCGAGAGCACGGCCTCGAGACGCAGGACCGGATCCACGAGCAGCCGCGGGTTCGGGAGGGTCTCGCCGACGCCGGCGAGCCTCCCGAGGGCGAGGTCCGCGATCGAGATCTCCGAGGCGAGCTCGGCGTCCCACAGGAGGGGCGGCGGGAGCGGGTGCGGGACGTAGGCGCTGTACGGTCCCCAGCGCGAAGCCGCGCGGACGAGCCTCCCATGCGGCCGTCTCGGGGGCGGCAGGCTCATGGGGCTTGTGATACCGTCGTTCCGTTCACGGAATACTATTATACTTGTATTTATATAAGTATAACAATACTCCGCCCGCGCTCCGCGGCCCGTCGCCGCTCCTTGCCGTCCATCGGCTGGAGCTCCACCCGGGCTACTGGGTCTACCTTCCCGCCGGGCTCCCCGCGCCCTTCGGCTCCGCCGGCTTCGCGGGCGCCTCCCCGCACGGGAGGTTCCCGAGGCCCCTCTCGCGCATCAGCGCCTCGATCCCCTCGACCGTCCGCGGGACCGCGGCCGAGAGGTTCTCGCAGCCCCCCTCGGTGACGAGCGCGTCGTCCTCGATCCGGACCCCGATGCCCCAGTACTTCGGGTCCACGCCCTTCGTCCCCTCGGGGATGTAGATCCCGGGCTCGACCGAGTGGATCATCCCGGGCGCGAGCTTCGTGAAGGGGTGGCCGCCCACGTCGTGGACGTCGAGCCCGATCCAGTGGGCCGTCCCGTGGATGAAGAACTTGCCGAAGCCCGCGTCCTCGATCACCTTCCTCGCCGCCCCGTGGACGGCCGACAGCGTCGAGCCCGGCCTCGAGGCGGCGAAGGCCGCCTCCTGCGCGCGGTAGACGATCTCGTAGATCTCCCGCTGGGCGGGACTGAAGGTGCCCGAGACGGGGACCGTGCGCGTGACGTCCCCCGTGTAGTAGCCGTGCTCGGCGCCCACGTCGAGGACCACCACCTCGCCCGCCTGCATCGTGCGGGTGTTCTTCACGTAGTGCAGGACGCACGAGTTCGGCCCCGAGCCGACGATTGTGTCGAACCCGCACCGGACCGCGCCGAAGCGCCGGAAGGCGTATTCGATCACCGCCTCGGCCTCGCCCTCGTTCTGCCCGGGCTCCAGGGACCTCATCGCCTCGAGGAGCCCGCGGCCGGTGATGTCCACGGCCCTCCGGTAGATCGCGATCTCGGCCGGGGACTTCACGAGGCGGAGCGGGTGGATCACCGCGCCGACCGGCGCGATCTCGACGGTCTTCGGCGACCCGATGAGCGCCCAGTGCTCGCGGAGCCGGCGGAAGAGGTCCATCTCGGGCGGGTGCGGCCCCTTGGGCTTCGTGGGCTCCCCGCCGAGGTAGAACTTCTTCTTGTCCTCGACAAGGGCCGGGAAGAGGTCGTCCAGCTCCGAGATCGGGAGCACGTTTCCGAACCCCGTCGCCTCGGCCCCCTCGGGGCCGGGGCCGACGCGCGGCCCGTCCCAGCGCTCCTTGTCAGGGTTCTTCGCCGGGACGAAGAGGGCGTCGCGCACCCGCCGGCCCGTCGGGTTGAGCACCAGCGCCGCCCCGGCCTCGTCGTGGCCGGCGAGGTAGTAGAAGTCCGAGGACTGCCGCCAGCTCTGGTGCGCCGCGATGTCGGCCTCGGCGTTCCCGCGGAGGATGAGGACGGCCTGCTCCTCCCCGAGCGTCTTGAGGACCCGCTCCCGCCGGGCGGCGAACTCGGCCTTGTCCTGAGCTCTCGCGACCGCCGAGCCGGTCGCGAGAAGGGCGAGCGCGAGCGCGCCGGCGGTGCCCCTCATCGGCCACCTTCCCCCGCCGGTCTCGCCGGCGCCGCCCCAGCGGTCCCGAACGGCCACGCCTCCTCCGCCTCCAGCTCCTCGCGGAGCTTCTCCTTCTCGAGCATGTCGCGCACCTCGTCGGGGGTCTGGCGCCGCCAGGGGTGGGTCTCCGCGTCGGCCAGGGCCCACGCGAGCGCGGCGATCCCGGCGGCGGCCGCGTGCTGGTCGCCTGCGGGGACCTTCTCGAGGGTGTCGGCCGCCGTGTGATAGGCCTTGCCAGCCGCCTCGGAGACCGGCGCGCGCAGCGCGATCGAGGCGACGCCCGCGAGGACGAACGGCGCGTGGTCGGAGTGGAGCCCGATCGCGGTGGGCACCTCCTCCGAGAGGCCGAGGCCCTTGAGGGACCGCGCGAGGTCCCGGAGGAAGTCCACCGCCTGGGGGCGTCCGTGTGCGGCGAATCCCTGCGGGCGCCCCACCATGTCGGAGTTCACGACCGCCGCGATCCGGTCGAGGTCGGCGGCGTGGGCCTTCACGTAGGCCGTCGAGCCCACGAGCCCCAGCTCCTCGGCCATGAAGAGCACCACGCGGATCGTCCGCCGCGGCCGCAGCCCCGTCGCCCGGATCGCGCGGGCGGCCTCGAGGACCGCCGCGACGCCGGACCCGTTGTCCCCCGCCCCCTGCGCGAGGTCCCACGAGTCGAGGTGGGCAGTGACGAGGACGAGGCCGTCGGTCTGGCCGGGGATCTCGCCCACGACGTTGGAGGTCGTCGCCTCGCGGGCGGCGGCCTCCGAGACGATCCGCACGCGCGGGGGTCCACCCGGCCCCGGGGTCTTGCAGAGGCGCCGGAGGTAGAGGCCGTCCTCCCGGGTGAGGCAGGCGGCCGGGATCTCCGAGGTCCGCCCCATGCGACAGGTGCCGGTCACCGGTCCCGCGGCTCCCTCCCCCGGGAACGTGAGGAGCGCCGCCGCGCCGGCGCGCACGGCATGGAACCTCTTCTCGATCCGGTGCATCGGCCGGTGGTCCTTCGGGACCCCCAGCTCCTCGAGGACGATCGCGCCCTTCACAGCTCCCCCGAGCTTCGCGAGCTCCCCCGGCGTCCCGAACCCGGCGTCCACGACGGGGGCCACGACCTCGCCCCCGAGCGGGCTCGGGGGCGTGTGGCCGAGGAGGACCCCCGAGAGCGGGCGCACCCGGCCGACCTCGTCCACGACCGTCGCGGACCACCGGTCCCGCTTCCACGCGAGGAACTGGAACGGCTCCTTCCCCACGTTCGCGAGCCGGAGGTCCCTCATCGTCCTCTCGGCCCACTCCACCGCCGCTTCGCCCTGCGGCGAGCCGGCGAGCCGGCCGCCGATCCTGTCGGAGAGCTCCGCGAGCAGGTCCCACGCGCGGCTTCGGCACGAGACCTCCCCGAGGATCTTCGCGAACGGTGCGAGCGGATCGGCACCCGGGGCCGCGGCCTCCTGGGCCCGCGCGGCCGGGAGAGCGAGGACGATCCCGAGCGAGACGAGGGCGGCGGTGTGACGCATGGCGCGGAGTGTAGGGAGCGCCCGCGCGCCGGTCCACCGGGCGTGGGGCCGCGGGTGCATGTCCGATCTAGCACGCGCACGGCCGAGCCGCCCGCCCTGCCTGCCCCAGGCAGAACGGGGCCCCGGCCGGGGGGCTACGTCGCTACCCCACCTCCCTCCCCCTCGCCCCGGGCCCGCCGCGCGAGCGCCGTGAGCATGCACACGACCCGGTGGAGGCGGGCCCGCGCCAGCGCCAACCGGGCCGGCGCCGCGAGCCGCCTCACGCGGAGCACGTCGAGAATTGCGGCGCATTCCGTGCCGCTCCCCCGCGCGATCTCGTAGAGGTGCGCCTTCTCCCGCCCCCGGGGTCGCCCCGCCCCCTCGGCGAGAGGGTGATTCCGCAGACAGGGGAAGTCCTGCGGCGGGTGCGGTACCAGGTACCGGCCCGTGACGGCCGGCGTCGGTCGGCAGCCGGGTAGCCGGGACCCCACATGGACTCCCCGGCCACCCCTGCTCTCCCGGCCCCCATTCCGTCGCCGTCGCCCCTGGCGATCGGTCCCGTTCGGCTTCTGGAGGCGTTCTTCGCCGGAAGGAATCCGCGGACCCTCCTCGCCTACCGCGCCGACCTGGAGGACTTCCGCACCTTCCTTGGCGCCGAGGACCTCCCAGAGGCCGCCAGCCGCCTCCTGGGGCACGGCCAGGGCGAGGCCAACGCGGTGGCTCTCGCGTACCGCGCCAAGCTCCTGGAACGCGGCCTGGCGCCCGCGACGATCAACCGACGGGTCACGGCGCTCCGGTCCCTCGTACGGCTGGGACGACTGCTGGGGCATGTCCCGTGGACCCTGGAGATCCCAAGCGTTCGCTCGGAGGCCTACCGGGACACCCGGGGGCCCACGCTGGACGAGGTCCGGCGGGTCTTCGGGTCGGCCGCCGAGCGGAGGGACCCGAAGGGGATCCGGGACTACGCCCTGCTTCGTCTGCACTATGACGTCGCGTTGCGCCGGGGCGAGGTCGTGGCGCTCGACCTGGCGGACCTCGACCTCGCCGCGGGCACCGCAGCCATCCTCGGGAAGGGGCGGACGCAGAAGGAACTCCGCACGCTCCCGGAACCCACCAAGGCCGCGCTCGCCGCCTGGCTGGCGGTCCGCGGGGCCACCCCGGGACCGCTGTTCACGAACTTCGACCGGGCGCGGAAGGGGCAGCGGCTCACTGGCACGAGTGCGTACC
>JAKEIC010000094.1 GCA_022614695.1 Planctomycetales bacterium
GGTCCCCTCGAACGTCCCGGGCTCGAGGCGCCCTATCGCCCCGAACGCCGGGATCTGCGCCAGGACCAGCGAGCCGAGGATGCAGAGGATCCCCAGGATCCCGGCGACCCCGAATCCCGGGATCACGAAGAGCTCGAGGGCGAGGAGCCCCACCCCGGCCACGAAGAGCAGGACCTCGTGGAGTTCGGCGAGCCCGACGACGAGGTGGCCGAAGAAGAAGAGCGCGAGGCACGAGAGGCCGATGGCCCCCGCCACCCCGAACCCCGGCGTCTTGAACTCGACATAGAGCGCGAGGAGGCCGACCAGGAACAGGAGCATCTTGATCCCGGGGCTCGTGAGCCAGCCGGCGAGCGTCTCGGACCAGCTGTTCCGGAACTCCTCGACCCGCGAGTCCGGTCCCGCCACCCGCGAGAGCACGATCTCCCGCGTCGGGGCGATCGCCGTCGCGAGCCCGTACCGGACGGCCTCCTGTGCCGTGAGGTCGAGGATCTTCCCGGCGGGCTTGATCACGCCGATCTCCACCACGTCGCGGTCCGGGCGGGCGCCCGACTCCCCGCGGCGCGCGGCACGGGCCTTCCGCTCGTTCTCGAAATCCGTCCGTGAGAGGATCTTCCGCTCGCCGTCCACCAGGGCCTCCACGACCTCGACGTCGGGGTCCACCATCGCCTCGGCGAGCGCGGTGGGTCTCCCGGTCGCCTCCGCCTGGGCGCGGAAGGTCGAGCGGATGCTGGCGATGAACTTCTCGTTCGTCTCCGGGGCGCCGCCGCCGCCGAACACGTAGGGCGTGGCGGACCCAATGGTCGCGGTGGGCGCCAGGTACATCTCGTCGCAGGCGAGCGCGATGAGCGCCCCGGCCGACTTCGCCCAGTCCGTCACGTAGGAGACCGTCCGGACGCCCTTCCCGCGGGCGCGTTCGATCTCCCTCACGATGTCGCGGAGCGAATCCACCATGCCGCCGGGCGTGTCGAGCTCCACCACGAGGACCTTCGCCCCCGAGTCGAGGGCGCGCCTCACGGCGCGCTCGACGAGCGCCGCGCTCCTGAGGTCTATCTCGGTCTCGATGCGGACGAGCGCGACGGGAGTCCCCCTCGGCGGCGCGGAAACCGGGGCCGGGTCGCCCCCCTCGCCGAGAAGCGCGGCGATCAGGAGGGGCGCGAGAAGGGTCCGCATGCCATGTCCTCGTCAAGTTTCTAGCAGAGCCCCGGGAGGGCCGCAACCCTTCGACTCGCGGGCACACGTGATCGGGGCGGACGGATTCCGGTTGCGCGGCGCGAGTTCTCCCGGTAGCCTAGCCTCCGCGGGGTGACCCGCAGAGGCGTATGGGTTCGTTCCTGATCACTGACGTCGGGCTCCGGGCGAGCGCGGACCGGTTCTCGATCCGCGACGCGCGGGGCCAGTCGGCTCGGCCGGCCGTCCGCCGGGTGGACGGGGGCCTCGCCGTCGAGGGGCCGGTCTCGATCCGCGCGGAGTACTCGGTCCGCAAGGTGGACGCCATCCGGTTCCTCGACGTGACCCGCGACGAGAACCGGCTGCACAGGGACCACGAGATCGTCCCCGGCGCGCTCACCGCGTCGAGGGTCGTGGCGCTCCTCGAGGTGCTGGCGCCCGATCTCGTCGTGACCGACGTCTCGATGAAGTTCACGGCGCCGTGCGTGTACGGGGCGCGGACCCTGTCCATCGTGCGGCTCTCCCCGGAGGAAGACGGCACGGTCACGGCGGAGGCCGAGACCTTCCACGCCGGCGAGACCGCCGCGAAGGCCTCGATCAAGGCCAAGGTCGTCCCCTACTCGGCGCGGGCCGTGCCCGTCGCCGACCGGAAGGTCAATGCGACGCACCTCGGCTACGTGCGCGACTACTTCCTGTCGCTCGGCCTCGACCCGGAGGCGTACTTTCATAAGGGGACCCTCGGGGCGGTGGGCCGGGCGGCGACCTGCGACCATACCTATCCCATCGCCTACCTCGCGTCGCTGCCCCCCGGGGAGCTGGTCCGGCGCTTCGAGGGCCAGGGGGGAATCCTCAACGCCCTCTCGCTCCAGTTCGGGGACGCCCCGCGCGTCCCGATCACCGGCCACGAGCTGCCCGAGGTGGCCCTCGAGCACGCGAAGGCCCGACCCTCCCTCTTCGCGCGGGTCGTCACGCGGATCGTCCAGGGGATCACGACCTACGGCCGCGGGTTCGCGCTCGTGATGCATCGGGCCGCGAGCGGCGGCGCCGCCCCGCAGGGCGAGTAGGCCTGCGGCGGTCAGGAGAACCGCCGAGGCGCAGAGGGCGCTGAGGTCGGAGGGACACGGCGTCTCTCCTGGACTCCACTCACACACCCTGTCTTCTCCGCGCTCTCCGCGTCTCCGCGGTTCAACGCGAGTCCGATCTGCTCACTTGCGCGCACCTCGATCCAGGCTAGGATAGGCAGCCGGCCGTGGCGAGCAGCGGAACCCTACCTACACTCTCGCAGGACCGGGCCTTCGGGCGCCTCCTGATCGAGCGAGGGCTCGTCTCGGAGGCGGACCTCCAAAAGGCGCTCGTGTCGCTCGCCGCCGGAGGCGCCGAGGCTCCGCGACTCGGGGAACTTCTCGTGGACGCGGGGCTCCTCGCCCTCGATCGGGCCGGGCCGCTCCTCGCCGATATCGCGGCCGGCGTGATCCGGTGCCCGGGTTGCGGGGGCGGGTTCCCGGCGACGGGACTCCGCCCGGGCGCGCGGTTCCGCTGCAAGTCCTGCGGTGGCGCCGTGAGCGTGCCCGTCGCCCGGATCTCGGCCACGGTGATGGGGCGCTACGAGCCGGAGGTCGCGGCGAGCCCCGGGACGGGGTCCGCCGGTCGGGGCCCGGAGAGCGCGCCGGCACCGGACGCGGCCGATGCCGACGAGGACGCCCTCCTCCGGGGGGACACGGGCGGCGGGGTGCTCCACTTCGACGAGGAGGAGGACGAGGAGGGTTCCCGGGCCCCGTCGGAGGGCGACGCTCCGGGGGAGGACGGGGAGGCCGCCCCGGTTCCCCTCCGCCGGTCCGGCCGGGGCGAGCCGGCGGCCAAGGAGAAGCTGCCGGATCCCTACTGGTGGCACCGCTTCTTCATTTTCGTCGTGTTCCCCGTCGGGGCCTGCGTCGCCGGGTTCTGGGTCGTCCCCTGGATCAAGGGAGCGACCCGCGCGCCCGCCGTCGAGGAGGACCGCTGGGCCGAGCCGGCGCGCGGCCCGACCGCGCCGGCGGCGGGGACGCCGGCCCCGCCGATCACGGCCGACACCCGGTGGAAGGACGCGCTCGCGATCGCACGCGAGGCCGACCGGGCGTTCGACGAGGCGAGGAAGCTCAAGGGGGAGGGGAAGGCGGGCCCCGCGTCGGATCTCTTCCAGAAGGCCGAGGAGCTCTACCGGAGGGCGATCATGACCGCGGGCAAGCTCCTCGACCCGGGCGAGAACCCGGAGCTGGAGGCGATCGCGCGCCCCTGGGGCGATCGGGAGACCGAGGCGTACAAGCAGCGGCAGCCGGACCGGCCGAAGGACGAGCCGCCGGCGGACTCGGGCGGCGGCGGCTAGGGGCGCCGTGATCCGCCTCGACGGCCACGCCGCCCTCGTGACGGGCGGGAGCCGGGGGATCGGGCGGGCAACCGCCCGGATGCTCGCGCGCGCGGGGGCCGCGGTCGCCGTCGGGTACCACGAGAGGCGCGACGCGGCCGAGGAGGTCGCCTCGGAGATCTCCCGCGCCGGCGGCCGGGCCGTCGCCCTCTCCGGCGACGTGACGAGCCCGGCCGACTGCGAGGCGCTCGCCGCGGGGGCGGCGAAGGCTCTCGGCCCCCTCTCGATCGTGGTCGCCAACGCCGGCACGTGGCGCCCCACCCCCTTCCCCGACTTCTCCCCCGACGAGTGGGACCGGCTCGTGCGCGAGAACCTGACGAGCAAGGCGCTCACGGTGCGGGCGGCGCTCCCCCACGCTCGGCGCGACTGCCGGTTCGTTCTCGTCTCCTCCACCGCCGGCCAGCGCGGCGAGGCCGGCCACGCCGCCTACGCGGCCTCGCAGGGCGGCACGATCGCGCTCGTGAGGAGCCTCGCGACGGAGCTGGGCCCTCGCGGGATGCGGGTGAACGGCGTGGCTCCCGGCTGGGTCCGCAC